>NZ_AEJZ01000026.1:0-9773 GCF_000208525.1 Escherichia sp. TW14182 | reverse complement strand
CATCAGGCATTGATTGCCGGATGCGGCGTATAACGCCTTATCCGGCCTAGATTCGGCAAGGGTTACCTGAGCGATAACCTTCTCCCATAAGGGAGCGGGAATTAAAACAATCCCTACATTACCTCTGGAGAATCTGTGATGAATGGCACTATTTATCAGCGGATAGAAGACAATGCGCATTTCAGGGAGTTAGTCGAAAAACGGCAACGGTTTGCCACCATCCTGTCGATTATTATGCTGGCAGTTTATATCGGCTTTATTTTACTGATCGCCTTCGCGCCCGGCTGGCTGGGCACTCCGCTGAACCCGAACACCAGCGTCACACGCGGGATTCCAGTCGGTGTTGGAGTGATTGTGATCTCCTTTGTTCTCACTGGTATCTACATCTGGCGGGCGAACGGCGAATTTGACCGTCTTAATAATGAAGTCCTGCATGAGGTACAAGCATCATGAAAAGAGTTCTGACGGCGCTTGCCGCCACACTCCCTTTCGCAGCTAACGCGGCGGATGCTATTAGCGGGGCCGTAGAGCGCCAGCCGACGAACTGGCAGGCGATTATTATGTTCCTGATTTTCGTCGTGTTTACGCTCGGTATTACCTACTGGGCGTCAAAACGTGTACGTTCTCGTAATGACTACTACACCGCAGGCGGCAATATCACCGGTTTCCAGAACGGGCTGGCGATTGCGGGTGACTATATGTCTGCCGCCTCATTTTTGGGCATCTCCGCGCTGGTGTTTACCTCCGGCTATGACGGCTTAATTTACTCGCTGGGCTTCCTGGTGGGCTGGCCAATTATTCTGTTCCTGATTGCCGAACGTCTGCGTAACCTCGGTCGCTATACCTTTGCGGATGTGGCCTCGTACCGTCTGAAACAAGGGCCGATTCGTATTCTTTCGGCCTGTGGTTCTCTGGTGGTCGTGGCGCTTTACCTTATCGCCCAGATGGTAGGCGCAGGTAAACTGATCGAACTGTTGTTTGGCCTTAACTATCACATTGCGGTGGTTCTGGTCGGCGTACTGATGATGATGTACGTCCTGTTCGGCGGAATGCTGGCGACCACCTGGGTACAGATTATCAAAGCCGTACTGTTGCTGTTCGGTGCCAGCTTTATGGCCTTTATGGTGATGAAACATGTTGGCTTTAGCTTCAACAATCTGTTCAGCGAAGCGATGGCGGTGCACCCGAAAGGTGTCGACATCATGAAGCCGGGCGGGCTGGTGAAAGATCCAATATCTGCGCTGTCGCTGGGGCTGGGGCTGATGTTTGGTACGGCTGGCTTACCGCATATTCTGATGCGCTTCTTTACGGTCAGCGATGCCCGCGAAGCGCGTAAGAGCGTGTTCTACGCCACCGGATTTATGGGCTACTTCTATATCCTGACCTTTATTATCGGTTTTGGCGCGATCATGCTGGTCGGTGCGAATCCGGCCTATAAAGACGCGGCAGGGGCGCTGATTGGCGGTAACAACATGGCGGCGGTTCACCTGGCCAATGCGGTAGGCGGTAACCTGTTCCTCGGCTTTATTTCAGCGGTTGCTTTCGCCACCATCCTCGCGGTGGTTGCCGGTCTGACGCTGGCAGGTGCATCGGCGGTTTCGCATGACCTTTACGCCAACGTCTTCAAAAAAAGCGCGACCGAACGTGAAGAGCTGCGGGTATCGAAAATCACCGTCCTGATTTTGGGCGTGATTGCCATTATCCTCGGTGTCCTGTTTGAAAATCAGAACATCGCCTTCATGGTGGGTCTGGCGTTTGCCATCGCGGCGAGCTGTAACTTCCCAATCATTCTGCTTTCTATGTACTGGTCGAAACTGACCACGCGTGGTGCGATGCTGGGAGGTTGGCTGGGGCTGATTACCGCTGTAGTGCTGATGATCCTCGGCCCGACTATTTGGGTACAGATCCTTGGTCACGAAAAAGCCATCTTCCCGTATGAATACCCGGCGCTGTTCTCGATCACCGTGGCATTCCTCGGCATCTGGTTCTTCTCGGCAACCGATAATTCAGCGGAAGGGGCGCGTGAGCGTGAACTGTTCCGTGCGCAGTTTATCCGTTCCCAGACCGGCTTTGGCGTTGAGCAAGGCCGCGCACATTAATCTCTACCCTTCCCCGGTCAGGCGACCGGGGAATTTCTTCAGAACATCATCCAGGCCACCAGCGGCGAAACCAGTACCATTAATACGCCAGAAAGCATCATGACCAGACTGGCAACCACGCCCTCTTGTTGACCCAATTCATACGATCGCGCGGTCCCGGCGCCATGAGACGCCGCGCCAAATCCGGCACCTTTCGCCATCCCTTCGCGAATCGAGAGACGTAAAAACAGCACGTCGCCAATCGCCATGCCAAACACGCCGGTGACCACCACAAACAACGCCACCAGATCAGGCTGTCCGCCGAGCGACTGGCTCGCTGCCAGAGCAAATGGTGTAGTGACCGAACGCACCGCCAGGCTACGCTGGATCTCATCCGACAGGGTAAATAATCGTGCCAGCCACACCGAGCTGGTCACTGCCACCACCGTTGCCGTCAGTACGCCCGCCGTCAGCGACATCCAGTGACGTTTAATGATCGCCCGATTGTCATACACCGGCACCGCAAAGGCGATGGTTGCCGGGCCTAATAACCATAGTAGCCAGTGCGCTTCGCCAATATAGTTTTGCCAGGAAATATTGCCAAAAACCAGCAGCATAACCAGTAGCGCAGGCGTCAGCACCAGAGGCATCAACGGCAGTTTACGAAAGCGGCGATAAAGGCGTTTGTTAAGAAAATAGATAACCAGGGTTATCGCCAGACAAAGCACACTTAACTGAAAATTAGTCACGGTTTAACCTGCGCATTTCATAGCGATAGACTTTTTCCACTACCCAGGCGGTCGTGCCCAATACCATCACCGTGCTCAACGCGATCACTGCAAAAATACGCCAACCATCCACCAGCAATAGTTGTGCATAGTTCACCACCGCCACCACGGCAGGAACAAAAAACAGCAGCATTTCAGCCAGTAACCAGCGCGCCCCGGCACGTACCCATTGCAGAGGAATAATGCGGCAAACAATCAGCGCCAGCATCAGGATCATCCCCACCAGGTTGGCAGGCAGCGGCAAATGCAGCCAGGAGACGAGATATTGCGCAAAAATAAATAAACCTGCATACAGCACAACCTGCACAAATACCTGAAGAGATTGCACAACGGCAGGGGTAATGCGGCGAAGCGCCACGGACATGAGGGGATATCCTGAAAATAAAACAGAACGTTAAGTATAGAGAGCCTCATGCCGCTACTGAAATGAATTAAAATCATTGCAGGTATAGTCAAAGGGAATAGTTATGGATATCAGAACGCTGCGTTATTTTGTCGAAGTCGTGCGCCAGCAAAGCTTCACCCGCGCAGCGGAGAAGTTGTTTGTGACCCAGCCCACCATCAGCAAGATGCTGAAGAATCTCGAAGATGAGCTGAACTGTATATTGTTGATCCGCGATGGTCGTCGGCTGCTTCTCACTGATACTGGTCGCGTCGTATTTGAGCGCGGGCTGGCTATATTGGCTGAGTTTCGGCAACTGGAAGCTGAGCTTAGCGATATCAATCAGCTTAAAACCGGCGTTTTACGGTTGGGGATCCCGCCGATGGTTGGGATGTTAATGGCCGGGCCGATTGGCTTGTTCCGCCAGCGTTACCCCGGCGTGGAACTGAAGATTTCGGAGTTTGGTGGTCTGACGGTACAACAAGCGGTAATGAACGGCGAACTGGATATGGCACTGACCGCCCTGCCAGTAGAAGAAAGTGGCCTGACAACGTTATCGCTGTTTAGTCATCCGCTTTGTGTTCTGGTGCCGCGTTCAGGTAAATGGCTTGAGCGTGATGCCGTCTCACCAGAGACACTGGCGGAACATCCTCTTCTTATCTATAACGAAGATTTTGCCTTAAGTAAGCAATTGATGGCGTTATTCGATGAACATGGCGTTAAGCCGAGGATTGCGGTTCGCAGCGGACAATGGGATTTTCTCGCCGCGATGGTTCAGTCCGGTGTCGGAATAGCCATTTTGCCGGAACCCATTTGCCAGCGATTAGATAAAAACACCTTAAAATGGCTGCCGCTGGAAAGCGAATTACGCTGGAAATTAGGAATGATTTGGCGTGAGGGCGTTTACCTTTCCCACTGTGCCCAGGCGTGGCTGACCTGTTGTGAAGGATACTGGTTAACGCCAGAGTAAGACGGGTTGGCGGGCAAGCCCGCCAACCCTGCAGATTATTGATTTTCCTCAATCAACAACGCTTCCAGCAAATCGAGATCGTGCAGTAATTTTTGCAGCGTTTCGTTGCTGATCTCCCGCGTGGCGCGCAGGTGGTAGAGTTCAGCGCGTTCAGAACGCAGCGCCGCCAGACGGAAGCGACGCTCCAGGTTCTCTTCCTGAACCGAACTTTCAACGTCATTACGTCCATCGGCGCGACGGCGCAGATTACCAATGACGCGAGAGCTGACTTCAGTGAGCAACTGGTTGTCGATATTCTCTTCGGTATCCGCCGCCAGACGCTCCTCCATTTTCTGGATCGCCACAATTGCCACTTCAGCGGTTGCCGCGCGCGCGATTCGCTCCTCTTTCAACTGTTGTGAATGGTCTGCAACTTCAATGTGTTGTAGCAGAACAGGCAGCATCACTACGCCGACAAACAGCGAAAAGAGAATGACACCAGCCGCCAGGAACACCAGCTCATAACGCGCCGGGAAGACATTTCCATCCGGCAACAGCAGAGGAATAGAGAGCACACCAGCAAGAGTAATTGCCCCGCGCACCCCGGCGAAAGAAGCGATAAGGATTTCTCGTGTCGTCCACGAACCAAACTCCATCGGCTTCTTCTTCAGGAACCGGTTGCTGAACTTTTTCATCGTCCACAGCCAGCCAAAACGCACCAGCATTAGCGCCGCATAAATCAAGATGATGTCAGTAAACAGCATCCAGATTTCGACGTTAGGGTCAATTTCCGCCGCAACCAGCGACGTTTCCAGAATACCCGGTAGTTGCAGACCCAACAGCAAGAACACCATGCCGTTAAAGACAAATTCCAGCATCGCCCAGGTGCTGTTCGCGCGCAGTCGCATCGCCAGCGGCGCACGGCGCATCACGCCGGAACGGGTGATGGTCATCCCGGCGGCAACTGCTGCAAGGATGCCGGAAACGCCAATGTGTTCGGCAATCAGATAAGAGGCAAACGGCAGCAGGAACAGCAATACGATCTGCGTCGCGGGTTCATCGCCGCCCCAGCGGCTGAGGAAACGCAACGAGCGACCATACAGCCAGCTCACCGCAAAACCGGCGAGAATACCGCCAATGGCCACTTTCATAAATTCAACCGTCGCGCCGCCAACGGTGAAGATCATCGTCCCCATCGCAACTGCCACGGCAAACTTCAGCGACACCAGGCCGGAGGCGTCATTCATCAACGCTTCGCCCTGCAAAATACCCATGATTTTTTTCGGGATACGCCCTTCGCCAACAATCCCGGAGAGCGCCACGGCATCGGTCGGAGAGAGCACCGCCGCCAGCGCAAAGGCGGGTATCAGCGGGATACCCGGCACCACCCAGTAAATAAGGAAGCCAATGCCGACTACAGTGACCACCACCAGCGCCAGCGCGAGGCCGAATATTTCCCGACCATGTTCGAGAAATTCGCGGGTTGGTGTTTTCCAGCCATCAGCAAACAGCAACGGCGGGATAAACAAGACTAAAAAGAGTTCAGGATCAAACTCCACATGCAAACCAAACGTCGGCCACGCCAGTAGCGCACCGATGGCGATTTGCATAAGCGGAAGCGGGATCTGAAAGGGCATGACACGAGTGACCACCCCGGACAGCGAGACCACGAGGGTCATTATCAGTATGGTGAAGAAGATTTCCATGCGTTCCCTGTTTGCAATGTTTTTTATGATTTGAGAAAGGCGTTATGCCCGGACTCTCAGTTTTTCAGAATATCGCAAAAGCTCACACAATGTACGGAGAAAATAAAAACGGGCAGCCATTGCCACCCGTTTTCAGAATCTTATTAAAGCTTAGATAGCCCAGCCTCCAGCATAGAAGGTGACCAGCGCCACGGCGATAACGACCGTACCGATGTTCAGCTTACGCCATTCGCCAGAAACCAGACGACCAATCACCAGGGTCGCGAAGCCGATCATGATGCCAGTTACGATGTTACAGGTCAGCACGATGAATACTGCTGTTACCAGACCCGCCATTGCATCGACGAAATCAGCAAAGTCGATTTTCGCCACGTTACTCAACATCAACAGGCCAACGTACATCAGCGCCGGAGCTGTTGCGTAACCCGGAACGAGGTAAGAGAGCGGAGAGAGGAACAGAATCAGCAGGAACAGCACGCCAACCGTGATTGCCGTCAGACCGGTTTTACCGCCCGCTGCTGTACCCGCCGCAGACTCAATGTATACCGCAGCCGGAGCCGCACCGACCAGGCCAGAGAAAACGCTGCTCAGGGAGTCGGTGGTCAGTGCTTTACCGCCGTCGATAATCTGCCCGTCTTTATCCAGCAGGTTCGCCTGACCGGCTACCGCACGGATGGTTCCGGTAGCATCGAAAACAGCAGTCATCACCAGCGCCAGTACGCTCGGCAGAACCACAGGGTTCAGCGCCCCCATAATATCCAGGCTGCCAATCAGTGAATTGCCGTTTTCATCGCTCAATGAAGGCATGGCGAAAACGCCGGAGAAATGGACGTTAGGATCGAAGATCAAACCGACAATTGAGATACCGATAATGGTCAGCAGAATGCCACCAGGGACTTTCAGTTTTTCCAGGCCGATGATCACCGCCAGACCTACCAGTGACATAATCACCGGGAAGGTCGCGAAATCACCCAGCGCAACGGGCAGACCGTCGAGCGGGTTTTTAATCACCAGACCGACACCATTAGCGGCAATCAGCAGCAAGAACAGGCCGATACCAATCCCCGTGCCGTGTGCCACGCCGTGCGGTAAGTTGCGCAAAATCCAGCTACGGATACCCGTGGCAGAAATTACCGTAAACAGAACACCCATCAGGAACACGGCACCCAGCGCGACAGGTACGCTAATATGTTGCCCCAGCACCAGGCTGAATGCGGTAAACGCCGTCAGAGAGATGGCGCAGCCGATAGCCAACGGCAGATTGGCCCATAACCCCATCGCGATAGAACCAATCCCGGCAACCAGACAAGTTGCAACAAAAACTGCCGCTGGCGGGAAGCCCGCTTTACCCAACATACCTGGAACGACGATAACCGAGTAGACCATCGCCAGAAACGTTGTTAACCCGGCAACCACTTCCTGACGGACGGTGCTTCCACGTTGTGAAATTTTAAACCAGGCGTCGAGTGAACCGCCGGTACGCGCTGATGGCGTAGACATAAGAAAACATCCCCTGAGAGTTTATTTTTCGTCAAGATGCGTGGCGGACAATCCCCTGCCAGCGAAACGTTATTCTTCCTGCTTCAGGTTTGCGACAATCTGGGGCGTCGCAAAAAAGCAAACGTTTAGCTCCGCGCATACAAAACGGGTGGTAAAAAAAAGCAAACGATTATCCGGCGATCATAGCGGCTTTTTCAACCGAAGTTTGCTGCTTTTTTCCCTTTTCTTGTGTTGACGATGAAAAACCAGGCAATTGATGCGCAAACGTTATCGTGGATGCGCAAAATTACGGCATTTGTAGGCAACTTGTGGCGAAGGTTTACGGTAAAAAATCACGCAATATGGCAAAAATATTGCGGTTAAAAAGGATCACTTTGCACTGGCGAAGAAACAGCGGTGACATACAATTAAAGTATCAACACTAACCGGAACCTCCACCACGTGCTCGAATGAGGTGTGTTGACGTCGGGGGAAACCCTCCCGTGTACCAGCGGGATAGAGTGAAAGACAAAGACCGGAAAACAAACTAAAGCGCCCTTGTGGCGCTTTAGTTTTGTTCATCTTCCAGCAAGCGTGCGCCGGTGCCTTCTTCCCCTAAGCGGTCGCCCGGGTTACGCAACGGGCAGTCGCTACGCGAAAGGCAGCCGCAGCCAATACAACCGTCCAGTTCATCACGCAGCGCGACTAAGGTATGAATGCGCCGATCCAGTTCTTCTCGCCATTGCGAAGATAGCTGTTTCCACTCTTTCGCACTTAACGTATGCCCTTCGGGCAACACACCAAACGCTTCACCAATGGTCGCCAGCGGAATGCCAATGCGTTGAGCAATTTTGATAATTGCGACGTATCGCAACACATCACGCTTATATCGCCGCTGATTACCGCTATTGCGGATACTGGTAATCAATCCTTTGCTTTCATAGAAGTGCAGCGCCGATACCGCCACGCCGCTACGTTTCGCCACTTCGCCTGGAGTAAGCAAGGCTTTAATGCGGGGTAATTTCTTTTCCATAAATCGCTTTACCTCAAGTTAACTTGAGGAATTATACTCCCCAACAGATGAATTAACGAACTGAACACTGAAAAGAGGCAGATTTATGTCCCATCAGAAAATTATTCAGGATCTTATCGCATGGATTGACGAGCATATCGACCAGCCGCTGAACATTGATGTGGTGGCGAAAAAATCAGGTTATTCAAAGTGGTATTTACAGCGAATGTTCCGCACTGTGACGCATCAGACGCTTGGCGATTACATTCGTCAACGCCGACTGCTACTGGCTGCCGTTGAACTGCGCACCACCGAGCGCCCTATTTTTGATATCGCGATGGATCTGGGTTACGTTTCACAGCAGACCTTTTCCCGCGTTTTCCGTCGGCAATTTGATCGCACTCCCAGCGATTACCGCCACCGGATCTAGGGTTACTGCCCGCGCATGGCGTCATGCGCGGGTAATTGCTCTGCCCATGCCATAAAAACCTGCGGCGGCATCGCCTTTGCAAAGTACCAGCCCTGACAATAGCGCACGCCGCGTTTGCGCAGCCAGTTGACCTGATCCTCCGTTTCCACCCCTTCTGCAATCGTTTTTAGACCCAAACTATGTGCCAGTTCGATGATGTGTTCCGCAATCAAATGGCTGGTTTTATGCGTGGTCAACGTCTCAACAAACGATTTATCGATTTTCAGGATATCAATATTCAATGAGTTAAGGTTATGCAGGTTGGAGTAGCCAATACCAAAGTCATCGATCGCCACTTCGTAACCAGCCTGACGGAAAGCCAGAATAATCGGTGTCATTTTGGCGACATCTAAAAATGCATGTTCAGTGACTTCAAATTTAATTTGCTGCGGACGCACGGTGAATTGTTCTATTTTTTGATTAGTTAAGGCAATCACCCTTGAAGTATGAAAATCGGAGGCAGACAAATTAATTGAAGTAGATAATTCAGGGTGTTTTGCCAGCAAGGAACCAAGATCGTCAAACACCATATTAATGACATAATCTGTCACCTGCGTAATTAGACCCTCTTGTTCCGCCAGCGGAATAAACTCTGCTGGCGTCATTACCTGTCCCTGATTCCCCGGCCAGCGTAGCAATGCCTCAGCACCAATACATTTATTCGTTTTAATATCAATAATCGGTTGGTAATAGAGACAAAGCTGCCGTTTTTCGAGGGCACGTTGCAATTTACGCTTAGGTGACTGGTACTTCTGGTTTATACGCAGCCAGAGTAAAAGCAGCACCAGGCTGCCCATAATGCCTGCCGGTAAGGCAAATACAAGGTGATTATAAAAGTGTGACAAAATACGCTGATTGGAGGTTGCAACGATAGCAGCAATGGTGATGCTGCCAACTTACTGATTTAGTG
>NZ_AEJZ01000027.1:0-745 GCF_000208525.1 Escherichia sp. TW14182 | reverse complement strand
GTTATTCGTTTTAGGAGGTTTGTGTTTCAGGTGGCCTGAAAAAAGGTAATGTCTGCCTAATGCCCCCGTGGTGGGTACACCAGAAAACGGGGAGCGGAGCGACCTTCGTCTAGCTCGTTTCTTGTTTTTGTCTCACCCTGCAAAAGGTTCGATTGTGTGGGTGAAGTGCCAGACGGTTGCAATCACACTTTACCTCTTACAGCTCCTTAGTTGCTCATTTTATCAGGTGCTAGTTATCGTACAGCGAGACGGGGTAGAGCCTAACTCTTTCGCGGTTAAGTTACGTTCCCACCGTTTGCCTGTTTATCCTGCCGGAGTCCGGGGCTAAGACCTGAGCATCTAAGGTGCAGATATGGGTTTAATGTCGTTGAATGGTATTAAGCTGGTAGTGACAAAGCTAGCCAGCCCTGCTAGGATTTAGATTGCTACGTCTGATCCTGGCAGGTATCTGCAAAGAATTAGAGTACCGAAGCCCTGTGATTCTGTCACGGGGCTTTTGTACATTTATCGTATGTACATCGTTTTGAACCTGCCAGATTGTTGTTGCCGCTCGCCGCAGACCTAGCGACCGAACTAGTGGGCGAGGAAGCAGAAGGTTGTTTGAGCTGGTACGTATCCCTTACACCGTTTTAATGCTTGAATAAGCTCGATATAAGCCATTATAATATGCCTGTTTAGTGGCTATATAGGGTGTGCTTATGCCTTCTATTTTTGATTTCGAACGGCAGGTTTTTGAGCGTGAAGG
>NZ_AEJZ01000028.1:0-29058 GCF_000208525.1 Escherichia sp. TW14182 | reverse complement strand
CCTACAAGTCCCTGCCCCAGAACCGCATCCGGCAGTACGTTATTGGCACTCTGCGCGAATATTTGTCACCAGCGCCTCCAGTACCGCTTTCCAGTCATCTACCACGCCAACATCTGCCTGTGAAAATACCGCCGCGCTGGCGTCATGATTCACAGCCACCACAAACTGGCTATTACGCACGCCTGCCATTAACGCTGCCGCGCCGGACGCCCCGGCAACAATGCAAATCTCTGGCGCCAGCAAATGCCCGGAAATTCCAATCACTTTTTCCGCATCAAAACCACCGTTCATCACTCGCGCCCGACTGTAGCCCACTTCGGCGCCCAGCTTTTCAGCCAGCATAGCGATTTCATGGCTATCAGCCTCGCCACCCTGCCCCACCACCAGCACCCGTCTGGCTTCTACTAATGGGTCACGGGTAGTATTTTTCAGGTTTTCGATGCTAACAAACCAGTCTGGAAGTGCGCCGGGGACAATGTTTAGTTGCTGCATACCAGATGGCAACATAGCGTTTTTCGCTGCTCCAGCCTGGCGCGCCAGAGAAAGACATAGCGGACGTTTTTCTGTTTGCAGCGTCGCCGTCAGCGCATTTCCCCAGTGGGATTTGCGCACGCTTACGGCTGGAATATCTAACGAAGTTACCTGGCAGATACTGGCACCATGTACACGCCAGGCCAGCCGGGTAGCCAGTTCATCGCCAAACGCGCCCGACGGAAAGAGAACAACTTCCGCAGGCGTTCGCTGCCACTGTTCCACCAGCGCATCCAGCACTTGTTCCGCCACTACGGGCTGAGGTTCAATTCGCCAGTGCGTCAGTGTACAACCGCTGAAATCCTGTTCTGCCAGCCAGCCTGCCATTGCGGAATGATCCTGATTGATTGTCACGATGGCGATATTCATAGCTGCATCCTCTGGCACAAATAATCCCGCCACAGTATTTGTGCTTTTTCTTTAGCTGTTTGCCCATTAACCAGCGTCGCACCGCGCCGTTGCTCCGGTCTTTCCAGTTGCAGGCACTGTATCGCTGGCGCTTCTGCGACAAGAGTTTCGCGGGTAATCTCCGCTTTCCCCGCCGCCATACGCTGGCGCATCCCCGGTACAGGCAAGGCCACTTCGCCACACTGACGCACGGCAATCACCGCAGGTAAGCGGACACGGCAACAACGCAGCCCGTTTTCAGTACGCTGTTCGAGAGTGATAAACGGCGCGTCGAGAGTAAAACGCTCCACCTGCGTGAAACAGGGCCAGGCCAGTATTTCCGCCAGCAAAAACGGCGTTTGCCCGTTCTGACCTTCGCTGCTTTGGCAGCCAGTAATTATCAGATCCAGCGGATTCTGACGCTGCCATTCGGCAATATGGCGAGCGACAAATTCCGGCGCAAAACGCAGTATTGCCGCCGTCTCCAGCAATACAGCTTCCTCAAACCCAAGAGCCATGAGATAGCGCAGCCAGTGCAACGCCCGTTCATCCCCCATGCTCAACGCGGTTAAAGACATCGACGTACCGTTTTTTCTCTGCGCCAACAGCAGCGCGGCGGCAGCCTGTTCATCAGCACCGAGTAAACTTCGCAGAAGCGAAACATCCGGTCCGCTATTACCCTGAGCCGCCGCCTGCCACTCTTTTTCCGCCAGCATTCCGGCATCCGGTTCGGCTTTAAACGCTAACAGAATGTTCATTTGCACCTCCAACATTTCCCGCCGCCACCAGCGGGAGAGCTTTGGTTTCTGGCGCCCAAAGCCAGGTCACGATAAAACCAATCAATAACACTGCCGCCAGGAGCAATAAGGTGACCTGCATTCCCCACTGCGCCAGAATCCACGGCAGCAGGCCAGTACTTACCGCCGCGCCAAGTCGGCTCATGGCGGTGGCAAAACCAACGCCCAACGAGCGAATGTCAGTAGGAAAACTTTCTGCTGGCAAAATGCCCACCAGATTACTGACCGCCGAAATGGTGGTGCTGAAGAGGACAAAAAGCAGCAACGTTAGCGAACTGCCAGAAGGCAAACAGGCCATCACCATCAACGTGACCGCCAGCAGCAGAAAACTGCCAAGTAAAAATTTTCGATGTGCCAGCAGGTGGGTCAGGAATAAACCTAATATCGCGCCAACAATTAACAACGCATTGAGCATCAAGCTGGCAGTCAGCGCATCTTCCAGACCAATAGTCTGGGCGATAGTCGGCAGCCAGGTGTAAATCACAAACCACGGGATCACGAGGCAGACAAAGAACACGCTGTTAAACACCGTGCGTCGCCAGTAGCGCGAAGAGAACAAAGTTCTGATGTGTTTATGGGTCGCCGTTGCGACTTCATCGCCCAGTAAAACATGGGAACCAAAATAGCGATGTACGATAGCGTGAGCTTCTGCAAAACGTCCCTGACGCAGCAACCAGCGCGGCGATTCCGGCGTTCCCCAGCGTAAAAGCGTAATCAGCAAGGCTGGCAACGCCGCAGAAGCCAGCAGCCAGCGCCAGGCTTCCGGGCTTTCGCTAATAAAGTGATGTCCGGCAAGACTTGCCAGCACGTAGCCCACCGTCCATACCACGCTGAACGCCCCCAGCAAAATACCGCGATGGCGGCGCGGGGAAAATTCTGCCAGCAACGTGTGGCCTACTGAATAGTCGCCTCCCAGACCAATGCCGATCAAAATGCGCAGCCCAATAAGATGCTCTGGCGTAGTGGCAAAATATTGTAAAAACGAAGCGAGCGTAATCAGCATAAAACTGAAGGTGAAGATTTTTTGCCGCCCGATATGGTCGGAGATCCACCCCAAAACCAGGCTGCCAAGAAACAAACCAAGTAACGCCGAGCCGCCGATCATTCCCGCCATAAACGGCGTCAGTTGCATGGCGGGCGTAAGCTGAATAATGGCGTAACCAATGACGCCAAGAACATAACCGTCGGTCAGGTGTGCGCCGAAAGTGAGCGCAGCAATTCGACAGTGAAAACGGTTAAGCGGTAAATCATCCATTCGCACCGGTGAAGTGTTCATCTTTACCCCTTCATTGTCCGGTAATAAGAACGGCTTCTCGCCTGAGAAGCCGAAAAGGCAACGCACCGTCATCGCGGAACGCTGCCTGACACATTATTTTTCAATCGGATAGATAGTACCCGTGTTCATAATGCCATTAGGATCGAACTGCTTTTTCAGCCCTTCCAGCAACGCCCACGCGCTGCCGTGCTCCAGTTTGCTCCAGTGAACGCGATGTTTACCGATACCGTGGTGGTGCACCATCGAACCACCGAGGCGAATGGTTTCTTCGCAGATAATTTTGTTGAGCGGATTATGGTACTTGTCGATTTCCTCTTCCGGCTTACAGTCAACAACGTTGTAGTCGTAAACGAAGTACATGTTGGTGCCGTTCTGGTAGCTGTGAGAGGAGTGACCGCCCAGCATGGTGATGTCGTCGGCGTGTGGGAACTCGGTACGAATACGGTTGATGACGCTTTCGTAAATTTCGTGAATGCAGCTCCAGCAGCCGGACACTTCGGTGGTAAAGCCCATGTTGCCGGTTTTGAGAATCTGCACACGTTCGGCAGCCACTTTATCCGGTCCCCAGTTCAGGTGATTAAACCAGGTTTCGATCAGCTTGCTGTCCACGCGCCGGCATTGCGGATAGCGAGCAACGATTTCCGCAATCCCTTCGCCCGTCGCCTTCGCAATGCGAGGATTGCCCTCAGCCATAAAGATCAGCACACATTTTCCGTCGGCAAAATGCGTGAAGTGTTGGGTGCCATCTTCAGCGTCATACAGACGAGCAATCGACGGACGATACCCTTCCACCATGATTTCGCGCAGGATGTTGAAGCCGGTTTTCATGTCTTCCAGGATATAGCCGTAGAAGAGGTTGTTTTCTGGCGTGAATTTGAAGATTTTCACTGTCACTTCAGTGATATAGCACAGTGCACCTTCGTTGCCGATGATGATGTGACGAATGTCCGGGCCAGCCGCGCGGCGTGGCACGTTTTTAATGCGTGTCACGGTGCCATCTGCCAGTACCGCTTCCAGACCAACGACCATATCCTCAATAGCGCCGTAGAGTGTGGAGAACTGTCCGATACTGCGAGTCGCCACCAGGCCGCCCATCTGCGCCAGCGGTTTTGACTGCGGAGAGTGACCGGTGGTGTAGCCTTTTTCACGCAACGCGTTTTCCAGCACTTCCAGCGGAACGCCACATTGCGCCGTCGCCTGCATATTCTCAATATCAATATTAATGATTTGATTCATGGCGGAGCCATCGAGCACCACCGAGTTTTCCACTACGGTTTCCAGTCCACCTTCGGTGGCGGAAGCCCCGGTACGCGGCACACCGTTAATTTTGTGCGCATTCATAAAATTCAGCACACGGGATACTTGTTCTGTGGAACCGAGTTTTACGACCGCTGCCGGAATAGGCAAAGTATAAATACCATGAATATCCGGAAATTTACGAAAACGGTCAATGCTATTTTTCTTTAATACAGTTCCATCGGTAATAACGCGATCTGTTCCAACAATTTCCTTTAGCTGGTCGACAATCGCTGCGCGAGATAAAGACATAATAATTCCTTCCTAATAATAAAAATGGAATAGTCATTAATAAAAAAAACAGAAACCACCGTTATGGATTAGCGCACTAAATAACCGCCATCAACCACTAATAAATGTCCATTGACATAATTCGATGCAGGACTTGCGAGGAATATTGCTGCCCCCATTAAATCCTGAGTATCACCCCAACGGTTTGCCGGAATATGGTCAAGAACACGCTGATTAGTTTCTGGATTACTGCGTGTCGCCAGCGTAATATCTGTTGCATAATAGCCAGGGGCAATACCATTTACCTGAATATTATATTGACCTAGTTCATCACAATAAGCTTTGGTGAATCCGGCAAGGGCGTGTTTAGTGGCAGAATATGCTGGCGACCATTGCCCGCCCAGGTAAGAAAACAATGAACAGATATTAATGATTTTACCGCTTTTTTGCGGGATCATAATTTTTGCCGCTTCGTAACTCAGCTCAAAAGCGGCTGTCAGGTTCACATCAATCATCGGGTCCCAGTCAGCACGACCGAAGTCCAGCACCTTATTCAGCTTACAAATACCTGCGTTATTGACCAGAATATCGACGGTGCCAAAACGCTCACAACAGGCGGCGATGATCTTCTGTGGCGCGCCTTCTGCGGTGATATCCACCTGCATAAAATCAACTTCAACGCCCTGTTTTTCAATAATTTCCTTCGTTTCGCCATTATCTTTGACGAAGCTTGGAATAAAGATATTTGCACCTGCTTTTGCCAGTGCCATCGCAAATGCCTGGCCTAACCCGCTATTCCCGCCGGTAACAATTGCCGTTTTACCTTTCAGGGAGAAAAAATCCATTGAGAACGCATTGAGAGATTCGATTGACATAGTTAGCTCCAATTTCCGTAAGGCAAAAAAAAAGAAAGGTAACTTCCCCCGCGAGAGGGAAGTTACCTTTCTCATTATCTCTGGTAACTGGGAATAATTTTTAGCATAAGGACATAATCGCTTATGTGATCATAATCACAGTGTGCTATTTGTATTGTCAAATGTTTTTAAAAAGTAGAATCGTGATTACTCTCACACAACACCTCTGCTTTCCATGTTATTTCTTATCGCAATTACTAGAGACCTGAGAAAAGTAATCCTCCTGAAAGGGCGGCTTACTTTTCTCTTTTTTTTGTCTATTACAAATGGGAATACGATATGCAACACAACTCATATCGCCGTTGGATAACCCTCGCGATAATCAGTTTTAGCGGCGGCGTTAGTTTCGATCTGGCTTATTTACGTTATATTTACCAAATTCCCATGGCGAAATTTATGGGATTCAGCAATACCGAGATAGGTTTAATAATGAGTACCTTTGGTATTGCGGCTATTATTCTTTATGCCCCCAGCGGCGTTATTGCCGATAAATTTTCACACCGCAAAATGATTACTTCCGCGATGATCATTACCGGATTATTAGGCCTGATAATGGCAACATATCCACCATTATGGGTAATGCTTTGTATCCAGGTCGCGTTTGCGATAACGACGATTTTAATGCTGTGGTCGGTATCGATAAAAGCCGCCTCATTGCTTGGCGATCATAGCGAGCAAGGGAAGATCATGGGCTGGATGGAAGGGCTGCGCGGCGTCGGCGTAATGTCGCTGGCGGTGTTTACCATGTGGGTCTTTTCCCGCTTCGCACCGGATGACAGTGCCAGCCTGAAAACGGTCATTATCATCTACAGTGTGGTTTACATTCTGCTGGGCATCTTGTGCTGGTTTTTTGTTAGTGATAACAATAGCCTGCGTAGTACCAATAACGAAGAAAAACAGTCATTCCAGCTTAGCGACATCCTGGCCGTTTTGCGCATCAGCACAACCTGGTATTGCAGCATGGTGATTTTTGGCGTCTTCACCATCTACGCCATTCTGAGTTACTCCACCAACTATCTGACCGAAATGTATGGCATGTCGCTGGTGGCGGCGAGCTACATGGGGATTGTGATCAATAAAATCTTCCGCGCGCTGTGCGGCCCGCTTGGCGGCATTATCACCACCTACAGCAAAGTGAAATCTCCTACCCGCGTGATCCAAATCCTTTCCGTAATCGGTTTGCTGGCGCTGACTGCCCTGCTCGTCACCAACTCTAACCCGCAATCGGTCGCGATGGGGATTGGCCTGATTTTACTGCTGGGATTCACCTGCTACGCCTCACGTGGGTTGTACTGGGCCTGCCCCGGTGAAGCGAGAACACCGTCTTACATTATGGGCACCACGGTGGGTATTTGTTCAGTGATTGGATTCCTGCCGGATGTCTTCGTTTACCCAATTATCGGTCACTGGCAAGACACTCTGCCCGCAGCAGAAGCCTACCGCAATATGTGGCTGATGGGCATGGCGGCGCTCGGCATGGTGATCGTCTTTACCTTTTTGCTGTTCCAAAAAATTCGTACTGCTGATAGCGCCCCCGCAATGGCTAACAGCAAGTAAGCCAGAAAAATTACAGGAGAAAAATCATGTCGAAAAAATACATCATAGGGATTGATGGCGGAAGTCAGAGCACAAAAGTGGTGATGTACGATCTGGAAGGTAACGTGGTTTGCGAAGGCAAAGGCTTATTACAGCCGATGCACACGCCGGATGCCGATACCGCAGAACATCCTGACGATGATTTATGGGCATCATTATGTTTTGCCGGTCACGATTTGATGAGCCAGTTTGCCGGAAATAAAGAAGATATTGTTGGCATTGGTCTGGGATCAATCCGTTGCTGCCGTGCGTTATTGAAAGCCGATGGTACGCCAGCCGCGCCGTTGATTAGCTGGCAGGATGCACGCGTAACGCGTCCCTACGAACACACTAATCCTGACGTGGCGTATGTCACCTCTTTTTCGGGCTACCTGACGCACCGTTTAACGGGCGAGTTTAAAGACAATATCGCTAACTATTTTGGTCAGTGGCCAGTGGATTATAAAACCTGGGCATGGGGCGAAGATGCCGCAGTGATGGAGAAGTTTAATATCCCTCGCCAAATGCTGTTTGATGTGCAAATGCCGGGCACCGTGCTTGGGCATATAACACCACAAGCTGCACTGGCTACACATTTCCCGGCCGGGCTGCCGGTGGTGTGTACCACCAGTGATAAACCGGTAGAAGCACTAGGTGCCGGGTTACTGGACGATGAAACGGCAGTGATTTCATTAGGCACCTACATTGCGTTGATGATGAACGGCAAAGCACTGCCGAAAGATCCGGTAGCGTACTGGCCGATTATGTCTTCTATTCCGCAAACGTTGCTGTATGAAGGTTACGGTATTCGCAAAGGTATGTGGACGGTGAGCTGGCTACGCGACATGTTGGGCGAGTCGTTAATTCAGGATGCCAAAGCGCAGAATCTGTCGCCGGAGGATTTGCTCAACAAAAAGGCGTCTTGCGTACCACCGGGTTGTAACGGACTGATGACGGTGCTGGACTGGCTGACCAACCCGTGGGAACCGTATAAACGCGGGATTATGATCGGCTTTGATTCCAGCATGGACTACGCATGGATATATCGTTCGATTCTGGAAAGCGTGGCGCTGACGCTGAAGAATAATTACGACAATATGTGTAATGAAATGAATCAATTTGCCAAACATGTGATCATTACTGGCGGCGGTTCGAACAGCGATCTGTTTATGCAAATTTTTGCCGACGTGTTCAACCTTCCGGCACGGCGTAACGCCATTAACGGCTGTGCAAGTTTGGGAGCAGCAATCAATACGGCGGTAGGTCTGGGTCTGTATCCGGATTACGCAACGGCAGTCGACAAAATGGTTCGCGTGAAAGATATCTTTATGCCTGTTGAGTGCAATGCCAAACGCTACGACGCGATGAATAAAGGCATTTTCAAAGACCTAACCAAACACACAGATGTGATTTTGAAAAAATCGTATGAAGTGATGCATGGTGAGCTGGGGAGTGCGGATTCGATCCAGAGCTGGTCGAATGCGTAAGTAAGGAAGACCGGGCGGGAAACTGCCCGGGCTGAACCCTACTGAAAGGTTTATCCCCGCTGACGCGGGGAACTCTCTAAACATAACCTATTATTAATTAATGATTTTTTAAGCCAGTCACAATCTACCAACTTTACAGGATCACACAAACAACACATCTACTATGTTAAAGAGCACTTAATCCATTGACTGAAAAGGTAAATATTTAAAATAAATCTATAAAAACTAAAATCTGCCAAACTTCACCGCAATAATTTTCACACCAGCGAAAAATTAACGCCACAGAATTTGTAGAGAATGGCAATGATTAGTCCAGGATAAGCAAAATGGAGGTTTTTCAGAGGCGACAAAGAATATAAATGAGTGGAATTCTTTTACAGGTTCCACCCATTTATAACGCTTATAAATGTTTAGTCAGGCAATATTCAAATATTTATGCGTTTGCATCGACAAACGCCAGTTCCGCGCAATGCAGGTATCGATACATAAACGCGTGGCATCTTCTTTCTGACTAATCGGCTGAAGGGCAATGACTCGCGGTTTATCATCGGTCAGCGTCGCCAACAATTCATCCAGTGCTTCAATATCCCGTACGCGCCCAACCGGATGTTTAATTTCATTAGCTCGTTCCAGCGCCTGAGACAACACTTCATAGCCGCCGCGCATGTTCAGCTTTGGCGACACGGTAACCCAGGTATTCGGTGTGCAACGCACTTCATGAGTGCCGCTGGTTTCGATCTGGCAGCTAAAACCATTCTTTTCGAGCAGGTCAGTCAATGGCAGCAAATCATGAATGCAAGGTTCACCACCAGTAATCACCACGTGACGCGCGGTATACCCCTGACGACTAATGACCGCTAACAAATCTTCGCTGCTCGCAGCCCCCCACTTATCACTCTCTTTGGTTTTCGCCAAAATGCTAAAAAGAGAAACTTCCCGATCCTCAAGTTTTTCCCATGTGTGTTTGGTATCACACCAGGCACAGCCGACCGGGCATCCCTGTAAACGAATAAAAATGGCGGGGACGCCGGTAAAGTAACCCTCACCTTGCAGGGTCTGGAACATCTCGTTAATCGGGTACTGCATAGCATTCTCTGTAAAGTGGATAATTGTTAATTATTGCAGATTTCCCCCGCCCGGTCATGCGCAGCGGCTGTGCTATAAATGGACGTAAAAAAACCCGCCGAAGCGGGTTTTTTATTAAGATGCTAAGTCAGACTTATGCCTGGCCTTTGATCTCTTTACGACCGTTGTACGGTGCTTTTTCGCCCAGAGCTTCTTCAATACGAATCAGCTGGTTGTATTTAGCAACACGGTCAGAACGGCTCATAGAACCGGTTTTGATCTGGCCTGCAGCAGTACCAACAGCCAGGTCAGCGATGGTAGCGTCTTCAGTTTCACCAGAACGGTGAGAGATAACTGCAGTGTAGCCAGCGTCTTTCGCCATCTTGATTGCAGCCAGAGTTTCGGTCAGAGAACCGATCTGGTTGAATTTGATCAGGATGGAGTTAGCGATGCCTTTTTCGATACCTTCTTTCAGGATCTTGGTGTTGGTTACGAACAGGTCGTCACCAACCAGCTGGATTTTGTCGCCCAGAACTTTGGTCTGGTATGCGAAACCGTCCCAGTCAGATTCGTCCAGACCGTCTTCGATAGAAACGATCGGGTACTGTTTGGTCAGTTCTTCCAGGAAGTGAGTAAATTCTTCAGAGGTGAACGCTTTGTTGCCTTCGCCAGCCAGAACGTATTTACCGTCTTTGTAGAATTCAGAAGCTGCGCAGTCCATCGCCAGAGTGATGTCTTTGCCCAGTTCATAACCAGCAGCTTTAACAGCTTCAGCGATAACAGCCAGAGCTTCAGCGTTGGAACCCAGGTTCGGCGCATAGCCACCTTCGTCACCAACAGCAGTGTTCATGCCTTTCGCTTTCAGAACTTTTGCCAGGTGATGGAAAACTTCAGAACCCATGCGGATGGCTTCTTTCACAGTTTTCGCGCCAACCGGCTGAATCATGAATTCCTGGATATCAACGTTGTTGTCAGCGTGCTCACCACCGTTGATGATGTTCATCATCGGAACCGGCATAGAGTATTTGCCCGGAGTGCCGTTCAGTTCAGCGATGTGCTCGTACAGCGGCATACCTTTAGCAGCTGCAGCAGCTTTGGCGTTAGCCAGAGATACAGCCAGGATTGCGTTCGCGCCGAATTTGGATTTGTTTTCGGTGCCGTCCAGGTCGATCATGATCTTGTCAATGCCAGCCTGATCTTTAGCATCTTTGCCAATCAGCGCCTGAGCGATCGGGCCGTTTACCGCAGCAACAGCTTTGGTTACGCCTTTGCCCAGGAAACGGGATTTGTCGCCATCGCGCAGTTCCAGTGCTTCACGGGAACCAGTAGAAGCACCTGACGGAGCAGCTGCCATACCGACGAAACCACCCTCCAGGTGTACTTCGGCTTCAACAGTCGGGTTACCACGGGAGTCGATGATTTCACGACCGATGATTTTTACGATTTTGGACATTAGGGTTTCCTCAAGTCACTAGTTAAACTAAAACTCCAGACAAACAACGCGTACCCTGGGTACGCGTTGCCGTTCTAACTTTTTTACTTACTTCGCCTGACGTTTCTGGAACTCGCTGGCGGCTTTCACAAAGCCGGCAAACAGCGGGTGGCCATCACGTGGAGTAGAAGTAAACTCCGGATGGAACTGACAAGCCACGAACCACGGGTGATTCGGAACTTCGATGATCTCGACCAACTGATCATCCCCGGAACGGCCCGCAACGCGCAGACCTGCATCTTCAA
Source organism: Escherichia sp. TW14182 (assembly GCF_000208525.1). Classification (NCBI taxonomy): domain Bacteria; kingdom Pseudomonadati; phylum Pseudomonadota; class Gammaproteobacteria; order Enterobacterales; family Enterobacteriaceae; genus Escherichia; species Escherichia sp. TW14182. The sequence goes on along the minus strand of NZ_AEJZ01000028.1, from coordinate 17,762 downwards.
TCTGTTTCAACAGCATGTTGTTGACTTCGTAACGGTGACGATGACGCTCAACAATTGTCGGCGCATTGTACAGCTGGCGAACCAGGCTATCGTCAACCAACTGGCACTGCTGTGCGCCGAGACGCATGGTGCCACCGAGATCGCTCTTCTCGCTACGAACTTCAACGTTGCCGTTTTCATCACGCCACTCGGTAATCAGCGCCACAACCGGGTACTTACAGTCTGGCACAAATTCCGTAGAGTTGGCGTTCTCCATGTTGGCAACATGTCGAGCGTAATCAATTAACGCCACCTGCATACCCAGGCAAATGCCCAGATAAGGAATATTGTTCTCACGCGCAAAGCGTGCGGTAGTAATCATGCCTTCTACGCCACGATAGCCGAAACCGCCAGGTACGAGGATCGCGTCCAGACCTTTAAGGATTTCAACACCGCGCGTTTCAACATCTTGTGAATCGATCAGTTTGATGTTGACGCTGACACGATTCTTCAGCCCACCGTGTTTCAGTGCTTCAATCACGGATTTGTAAGCGTCCGGCAGTTCGATGTACTTACCGACCATACCGATGGTGACTTCACTCACCGGATTCGCTTCTTCAAAGATAACCTGTTCCCATTCGGACAGATCCGCTTCCGGGCAGTTCAAGCTGAATCGTTTACAAATATAATCGTCCAGCCCCTGAGATTTCAACAGGCCCGGAATTTTATAGATGGAATCGACGTCTTTCAGAGAAATAACCGCTTTTTCCGGAACATTACAGAACAATGCAATCTTCGCACGTTCGTTTGCCGGTACGGCGCGATCTGAACGACAAATCAGGATATCAGGCTGGATACCGATAGAGAGCAGCTCTTTTACAGAGTGCTGAGTCGGTTTAGTTTTGACTTCACCAGACGCTGCCATGTACGGCACCAGCGTCAGGTGCATAAACAGAGTATGTTCGCGGCCAATTTCAACAGCCAACTGGCGAATCGCTTCGAGGAACGGCAGAGATTCAATATCACCTACAGTACCGCCGATTTCGACCAGAACCACGTCGTGGCCTTCGCCACCGGCAAGAACGCGTTCTTTGATAGCGTTAGTAATGTGCGGGATAACCTGTACGGTTGCGCCAAGGTAGTCGCCACGGCGTTCTTTACGCAGAACGTCAGAGTAGATACGACCCGTGGTGAAGTTGTTACGGCGGCTCATTTTGGTACGAATGAAACGCTCGTAGTGCCCCAGGTCCAGGTCGGTTTCAGCGCCGTCTTCAGTAACGAACACTTCCCCGTGTTGGATTGGGCTCATAGTACCTGGATCGACGTTGATGTACGGATCCAGTTTCATGATGGTCACATTGAGGCCACGGGCTTCAAGAATGGCTGCGAGGGAGGCTGCGGCAATGCCTTTACCCAGAGAGGATACGACCCCGCCGGTCACAAAAATATAGTTCGTTGTCATGCTGAACCTGAGAAGTTAGGTTGAAAAGACGATGGAATAACCAGGACGGGAAAGCAGTATACCCGAACATGACCTGTGCCACAAACTTTCATTATCCCTCCTCTTCGCCAGCGCACTATTGAAATCAGGAGTGAGAAAATAGCCCCTTTGGGGTAAATGTTTTTGACGCAAATCAATCGCTTGTCATTTAAAAAATGACACAAATCGCGCTTGACCGCGTAATTCCCTTAGAGATCAATTTCCTGCCGTTTTACCTGTTGCCAGACTTCTTCCATTGTTTCGAGGTCAACACCTGTCATTTCCAGTCCACGCGCGGCAACAATACGCTCCACTTCGCGAAAACGACGCTCGAATTTTTCGTTTGCTTTTTGCAATGCAATTTCCGCTTTTGTCCCTAAATGGCGAGCCAGGTTGACCGTAGCAAACAGCAGGTCACCCATTTCTTCCTCCAGTTTAGCCTGGTCGACAACAGCCTGCCGCGCCTCGTACATCACCTCGTCGATCTCTTCGTAGACTTTATCGACCACGGGGCCAAGTGTTGTCCAGTCGAAGCCAACGTTGGCGCAACGTTTCTGGATTTTTTGCGCACGCATTAAGGCCGGTAAACTACGAGGAATATCGTCCAGCGCCGAATGCTGCGCTTTCTGTGCGCGTTCTTCAGTTTTTATTTGCTCCCAACGGGCAAGCACTTCACTGCTGTTTTCGGCAGAACTGTCGGCAAAAACATGTGGATGGCGACGCTCTAATTTATCGCTAATCGCAGCGCAAATATCATTAAAGTCAAAGCGCCCTTCTTCCTGGGCCATTTGCGCGTAAAACACCACCTGGAACAGCAGATCGCCGAGTTCACCGCGCAGATCGTCAAAATCTTCGCGGGCAATGGCATCCAGCACTTCGTAGGTTTCTTCAAGGGTATAAGGTGCAATAGAGGCGAATGTCTGCTCTTTATCCCACGGGCAGCCGTTATCCGGGTCGCGAAGACGCTGCATAATAGTGAGCAAACGGTCGATTTGATTCATTGGAATGTCCTGAAAATTGCGGGTCTGTCAGGTGTAATACCTTCGAGTAAAAGATATCGCTGGATACGGCTGACGCCATATCCAGCTATGTAAGATTAATTCCCGTGCAACCGACGCGCGTCGATAACGTCCGGCACCTGATTGAGCTTACCCAGCACGCGCCCCAGCACCTGCAGGTTATAAATCTCAATGGTCATGTCGATGGTCGCCAGTTGCTGTTTGGTGTCGCTACGGCTGGCAACGCCAAGCACGTTCACTTTCTCATTGGCGAGAATGGTCGTGATATCACGTAACAACCCACTACGATCATTAGCCACCACGCGGACCACCAGCGAATATCCGGCGGAGTAGCTCTCGCCCCATACCGCATCAACAATACGTTCTGGCGCATGAGAGCGCAGTTCCGCCAGTTGTTCGCAATCGGCGCGGTGTACTGAAATACCACGTCCTTGGGTAATAAAGCCGACAATCTCATCGCCAGGAATCGGCTGGCAGCAGCGCGCGATGTGGTGCATCAGGTTGCCGACACCTTCTACCACCACGCGACCGTTATCTTTACTGCGGTTTTGCGGCGTATAGCTTTTTTGCTGAAGTTGCTTCAGCGCGGCGGCATCCTGCTCTTCGGCACTCGGCTTATTAAATTGCGATTGCAGGAAGTTCACCATCTGATTGAGACGGATATCCCCGCCGCCAATCGCCGCCAGCAACTCATCAACATCATTGAAGTTGTAACGCGGCAGCAGGTGTTTTTCTGCTTCTTTCAGGCTGATCCCCAGATGTTCCAGCTCGTCGTCAAGGATTTGCCGCCCAGCCAGAATGTTTTTGTCACGATCCTGTTTACGGAACCAGGCGTGAATTTTCGAACGCCCACGGCTGGTTGTGACGTAACCGAGGTTTGGGTTTAACCAGTCACGGCTGGGGTTCGGCTGTTTCTGGGTGATAATTTCGATCTGGTCGCCCATCTGCAACTGGTAGGTGAACGGCACGATGCGCCCGCCAATTTTTGCCCCGATGCAGCGGTGTCCGACATCACTGTGGATGTGGTAAGCGAAGTCCAGCGGCGTTGATCCCGCAGGTAAATCAACCACATCACCTTTCGGCGTAAAGACGTACACCCGGTCGTCAAAGACCTGGCTGCGTACTTCGTCGAGCATTTCGCCGGAATCGGCCATCTCTTCCTGCCACGCAATCAGTTTACGCAGCCAGGCAATCCGGTCTTCATGTCCCGAACGTGCGCCGCCAGTAGCCGCGCCTTCTTTGTATTTCCAGTGCGCAGCAACGCCCAGTTCTGCATCTTCATGCATCTGTTTGGTGCGGATTTGGATCTCAACGGTTTTACCGCCCGGCCCCAGCACCACGGTGTGAATAGACTGATAACCGTTCGGTTTCGGGTTCGCGACGTAATCGTCGAACTCATCCGGCAGATGGCGATAGTGAGTGTGCACTATCCCCAACGCGGCGTAGCAGTCCTGTAAACGCTCGGCGACAATACGTACTGCACGCACATCAAACAGCTCATCAAAGGCGAGATTCTTTTTCTGCATTTTGCGCCAGATGCTGTAGATGTGTTTCGGACGACCATACACTTCAGCTTTAACGCCTTCAGCTTTCATCTCAGCGCGCAGATGACCGACAAACTCTTCGATGTAGTGTTCACGGTCGAGGCGGCGTTCATGCAGCAGTTTTGCAATGCGTTTGTATTCGGTCGGGTGGAGATAACGGAAGCAGTAATCTTCCAGCTCCCATTTCAGTTGCCCGATCCCGAGACGGTTCGCCAGCGGCGCGTAGATATTGGTGCACTCTTTTGCCGCCAGTACGCGTTCATCTTCCGGCGCGTCTTTTACTTCGCGCAGATGAGCAATACGCTCTGCCAGTTTGATGACCACGCAGCGAAAATCATCGACCATCGCCAATAACATCCGGCGAACGTTATCGACCTGTTCAGAGGAAACAGAATCGGTGTGCGTCGCTTTCAGCTGGCGGATCGCCGCCATATCACGCACACCGTGAATGAGATTCACGACCGACTTACCGACGCTCTCACGCAGCACATCTTCGCTGACTACGTTGGCATCCGCCAGAGGGAACAGCAGCGCCGCCCGCAGCGTGTCAATGTCCATACTTAATGTCGAGAGGATCTCCACCATCTCAACACCACGCCACAATAGCAGACTGGCATCCGGATGCCCCTGCGTCTGCTGCAGACAATACGCCCAGGTTTCGGCTAAGCACTCACACGACTTCTGGCTGGTAATACCCAGACTTGCGATCCATTTTTGCGGATCAAATTCACCAGCCTTATTGATATGTGCACTTCTTACCGCAACCATCGTCCTCTCCTTTAGGGACCAGACCTGCCGAAATCAGCAAATCGTAACTATTTTACGCGCGAGAAAAGTACCATCGATTCCAGATGTCCCGTGTGTGGGAACATATCCAGCATCGCCAGCCGCGCAATGGTATATCCTGCTTTTAATAACGCTTCGCTATCCCGAGCCAGCGTTGCAGGGTTACAGGATACATAAACTATACGAATGGGTTCCAGTTTTATAATTTGTTGCATAACACCTGCGGCACCTGCTCGCGCTGGGTCCAGCAACACTTTATCGAAGCCGCTTTTCGCCCACGGCTGCTTTGTGACATCTTCTTCAAGATTTTCGTGATAAAACGTCACATTTTGTAAGCCATTAAGGCGCGCATTCTGCTGGCCTTTTTCCACCAGTGCCGGAACACCTTCTACGCCCACTACGTTTGCCGTACGAGTGGCTAACGGCAGCGTAAAATTGCCCATGCCGCAGAACAGATCCAGCACGCGCTCGTCAGGTTGCACATCCAGCCACTCCAGCGCGCGCGCCACCATTTTCTGATTCACGCCCGCGTTGACCTGAATAAAATCACGCGGGCTAAAAGTTAAGCGCAACCCGTTTGAGTCATACCAGGGCATCTCACCAGTGACCGTTTCGAGTATCTCACTATCGGGGGCGAGATACAGATCCAGGCCTTCAGAATGCGAAAAGCGTTCCAGTTTTTCGCGATCAGCCGAACTTAGCGGTGCGGTATGGCGCAAAATTATCAGCGTGCCGCTGGTTGCCTGCACCAGTTCAACATGCCCAAGGTGGCGCATTCCCTGTAAGCTCGTCAGACATGCTCTGACTTTGGGCAGCAATGCTTCAAGTTGGGGCACTAAAACAGGGCATTGTTTAACATCGACAATGTCACTGGAACCCGCTTTGCGAAATCCCATCTGGAGTTGTTGTGTTTTAGGTTGATAGTTCAGACTTAAACGCGCACGACGCCGATAGCCCCAGGGGACGTCGGCGATCACTTCAGATACGTCGTGTTTCATTAACCGGGCGAGCGCCGCACTTTTGCTTCGCTGCTGTAAATCCACGCTGGCGTGTTGTTGCTGACAGCCACCGCATACGCCAAAATGAGGGCAGCGTGGCGTTTCGCGTTCCGGACTGTCGCTTAACCGCCGTACGACTTTAGCGCGGGCATACTGTTTTTTATCTTCAGTAACAGTAACTTCCGCTTTTTCCTGCGGCAATAATCCGGGGATAAATAGCGTTTTGCCGTTATGTCGCGCCACGCCCTGACCAAAAGAGTCGAGGTCGTTGACTGAAACGGTTATGATCTGACGCGTCGTCGTGCGTCGTTTTGCAGAGTAGAATTGCGCCATTGGCGAGACTTTCTCAATTTAACAGTGTGACCTTAATTGTCCCATAACGGAACTCCATGACCAACTACAGCCTGCGCGCACGCATGATGATTCTGATCCTGGCACCGACCGTCCTTATTGGTTTATTGCTGAGTATCTTTTTCGTCGTACACCGCTATAACGACTTGCAGCGTCAACTGGAAGATGCCGGTGCCAGCATTATTGAGCCACTTGCCGTTTCTACCGAATATGGCATGAGCCTGCAAAATCGCGAATCTATCGGTCAGTTAATAAGCGTACTGCATCGTCGCCATTCCGATATTGTTCGCGCGATTTCGGTTTATGATGAAAATAACCGACTCTTTGTCACCTCCAATTTTCATCTTGATCCTTCATCAATGCAGCTCGGCAGCAACGTGCCGTTTCCTCGCCAGCTCACTGTCACACGTGACGGCGACATTATGATCCTGCGCACACCGATTATTTCTGAGAGTTATTCCCCCGACGAATCGCCCAGTAGTGATGCCAAAAATAGCCAGAATATGTTGGGATATATTGCGCTTGAGCTGGATCTTAAATCGGTTCGCTTGCAGCAATATAAAGAGATCTTTATTTCCAGTGTGATGATGCTGTTTTGTATCGGTATTGCGCTTATTTTTGGCTGGCGCTTAATGCGCGATGTAACCGGTCCAATTCGTAACATGGTGAATACCGTCGACCGCATCCGTCGTGGGCAACTCGACAGCCGGGTGGAAGGATTTATGCTCGGCGAGCTGGATATGCTGAAAAACGGTATCAACTCGATGGCAATGTCGCTGGCAGCTTATCACGAAGAGATGCAGCACAATATCGACCAGGCGACGTCCGATCTGCGGGAAACGCTAGAGCAAATGGAAATTCAGAACGTTGAGTTGGATTTGGCGAAAAAGCGCGCCCAGGAAGCGGCACGTATTAAATCCGAGTTTCTGGCGAATATGTCACATGAGCTGCGTACACCGCTGAATGGTGTTATTGGCTTTACCCGCCTGACGCTGAAAACAGAATTAACGCCAACACAGCGCGATCACCTGAATACCATTGAACGTTCGGCAAATAATTTGCTGGCAATTATTAATGATGTTCTCGACTTCTCGAAACTGGAAGCGGGCAAGCTGATTCTGGAAAGTATTCCGTTCCCATTGCGTAGCACGCTGGATGAAGTCGTTACCCTGCTGGCACATTCTTCTCACGATAAAGGGCTGGAATTAACGCTCAATATTAAAAGCGACGTGCCCGATAACGTTATTGGTGACCCACTGCGTTTACAACAAATCATCACTAACCTGGTGGGGAATGCGATTAAATTCACCGAGAATGGCAACATTGATATTCTGGTAGAAAAACGTGCGCTAAGTAATACCAAAGTGCAGATTGAAGTGCAGATTCGTGATACCGGTATTGGTATTCCTGAACGCGATCAATCGCGCTTATTCCAGGCCTTCCGACAGGCTGATGCCAGTATTTCCCGCCGTCATGGTGGCACCGGGCTGGGGCTGGTGATCACACAGAAACTGGTTAATGAAATGGGCGGCGATATTTCGTTCCATAGCCAGCCGAATCGCGGTTCTACCTTCTGGTTCCACATTAATCTCGATCTGAACCCGAATATTATTATCGAAGGGCCATCTACCCAGTGCCTCGCCGGTAAGCGTCTTGCCTATGTCGAACCGAACTCCGCAGCAGCACAATGTACGCTGGATATTTTAAGTGAAACGCCGCTGGAAGTGGTTTATAGCCCAACGTTCTCCGCGCTGCCTCCCGCGCATTACGACATGATGTTGTTAGGGATTGCAGTGACCTTCCGCGAGCCGCTGACGATACAACATGAGCGGTTGGCGCAAGCGGTGTCAATGACCGATTTCCTGATGCTGGCGCTTCCTTGTCATGCACAGGTCAATGCCGAAAAACTCAAGCAAGATGGTATCGGCGCGTGTCTACTGAAACCGTTAACGCCTACGCGCCTGTTGCCAGCACTGACGGAATTTTGTCATCACAAACAAAACACACTTTTGCCTGTTACCGATGAAAGTAAGCTGGCAATGACAGTCATGGCGGTTGATGACAACCCCGCTAACCTGAAACTTATCGGCGCGTTGCTGGAAGATATGGTGCAACATGTGGAGCTTTGCGATAGCGGGCATCAGGCCGTTGAACGAGCAAAACAGATGCCGTTCGATTTAATCTTAATGGATATTCAAATGCCGGACATGGACGGCATTCGGGCGTGCGAACTCATCCACCAGCTCCCACATCAGCAGCAAACGCCGGTTATCGCGGTAACGGCACATGCGATGGCAGGGCAAAAAGAGAAACTGCTTGGCGCGGGGATGAGCGATTATCTGGCAAAACCGATTGAAGAAGAGCGATTGCATAATTTGCTGTTGCGCTACAAGCCTGGCAGCGGTATTTCCTCTCGCGTCGTAACGCCAGAAGTGAACGAAATTGTGGTGAACCAGAATGCAACCCTCGACTGGCAACTGGCACTACGCCAGGCAGCAGGAAAAACCGATTTAGCGCGCGATATGCTGCAAATGTTGCTCGATTTCCTGCCAGAAGTTCGCAACAAAGTTGAGGAACAACTGGTTGGAGAAAACCCGGAAGGTCTGGTTGATTTAATTCATAAACTGCATGGCAGTTGCGGCTATAGCGGTGTGCCGCGTATGAAGAATCTCTGCCAGCTGATTGAACAACAGCTACGCAGCGGTACTAAAGAAGAAGATTTGGAGCCAGAGCTTCTGGAATTGCTGGACGAGATGGATAATGTGGCGCGAGAAGCCAGCAAAATTCTTGGGTAATAAATATTTTATCGAGTAAAAACCGGCTTCTTATGAAGTCGGTTTTTGATTGAGGGCAAAGTGCCTGTGTTTATGCCGGATGCGGCGTTAACGCCTTATCCGGCCTACAAAACCAATTAAATTCAATGAATTAAAAAATCATGTAGGCTTGATAAGCGCAGCGCATCAAGCAATTTTTGCGTTTGACATCAGTCTCAAACCGGCTCCAGACAGAGCCGGTTTTGGTTTTCTGTCTTAACGCACCATGCACGGACGCTTGTTATCGAACGTCCAGCCAGGAATCAGGTACTGCATTCCCATCGCATCATCACGCGCGCCAAGCCCGTGTTTCTGATACAGCTCATGGGCTTTCATCACTTGATCCATATCGATTTCTACACCCAACCCCGGTTTTTCTGGCACCTGAACCAGACCGCCTTTGATCTCGAACGGTTCTTTGGTCAGGCGCTGATTGCCTTCCTGCCAGATCCAGTGTGTATCAATCGCGGTGATTTTACCCGGTGCAGCAGCGGCAACATGGGTAAACATCGCCAGGGAAATATCGAAGTGGTTGTTAGAGTGTGACCCCCAGGTCAGGCCAAATTCATGGCACATTTGCGCCACACGCACTGAACCTTGCATCGTCCAGAAATGCGGGTCAGCCAGCGGGATATCAACGGATTGTAACGAGAGCGTATGGCCCATCTGCCGCCAGTCGGTGGCTATCATATTGGTTGCAGTCGGCAGGCCAGTTGCGCGACGGAACTCTGCCATCACTTCACGCCCGGAGAAACCTTGCTCCGCACCACACGGATCTTCTGCATAAGCCAGAGAACCTTTCAGGTATTTACCAATTTTAATCGCTTCGTTCAGCGACCAGGCACCGTTAGGATCGAGCGTAATACGCGCCTGCGGGAAGCGTTTCGCCAGCGCCACAATAGACTCGGCTTCTTCTTCTCCGGCCAGTACACCGCCCTTCAGTTTGAAATCGTTGAAGCCATATTTTTCATATGCCGCTTCCGCCAGGCGCACCACCGCATCCGGCGTCATCGCTTCTTCGTGACGCAGGCGATACCAGTCACATTTATCATCCGGCTGGCTTTGATACGGCAGCGGTGTGGCTTTGCGATTACCGACGAAGAACAGATAACCGAGCATTTCGACTTCGCTACGCTGTTGACCATCGCCCAGCAACGACGCCACGTTTACCCCCAGATGCTGCCCCAGCAGATCCAGCATTGCCGCTTCAATTCCAGTCACCACATGAATCGTGGTACGCAGGTCAAAAGTCTGCAAACCACGCCCGCCAGCATCACGATCGGCAAACGTGTTACGCACCAGCGTCAGAACGTTTTTGTACTCGCCCAGCGTTTTACCCACCACCAGCGGAATCGCATCTTCCAGCGTTTTACGGATTTTCTCGCCGCCGGGAATTTCCCCTACGCCAGTGTGACCAGAATTATCTTTGATAATCACAATATTACGCGTGAAGAACGGTGCGTGTGCACCACTCAGATTCATCAGCATGCTGTCATGACCCGCCACCGGGATGACCTGCATTTCAGTAACAACAGGCGTCGTAAATTGAGAACTCATGTTTATGTCCTTATTCAGAATCAATGACGGCCGAAAACGGGACGTTTACGGTCAGAAATTCAGGAGCCGGGATGTTAATCTGGGTTATCATCTTACTTTCCCGCGACAGGTTTCAGCTCAATACGCTTGATATCGCCCACCAGCACCAGGTAGCTCAGTACCGCGATTAAGGCATGAACCCCAACATAAATCAGCGCCCCATTAAACGAGCCAGTCGTGCCAACGATATAACCAATTGCGATTGGCGTGACGATGCCAGAAATGTTACCGAACATGTTGAACAGGCCACCGGAAAGACCACTAATCTCTTTTGGCGCGGTATCTGCCATTACGGCCCAACCCAGCGCCCCGATGCCCTTACCGAAGAAGGCCAGCGCCATAAAGCCGATGATCATCCACTCAACGTTGACGTAGTTACAGAACACCATCACCATCGACAGCAGCATGCCCATCACGATCGGCGTTTTACGCGCAATGTTCAGCGAACCCGTGCGACGCATCAGCCAGTCAGAAATAATTCCACCCAGCACACCGCCGATAAAACCGCAAACCGCCGGAACAGAAGCCACAAAGCCCGCTTTCAGAATTGACATCCCACGCGCCTGCACCAGATAAACCGGGAACCAGGTGATAAAGAAGTAAGTCATGGCGTTGATACAATACTGACCGATATAAACGCCGATCATCATCCGCGAACCTAGCAACTGTTTGATCTGCCCCCACTTCACGCTGAACGGCACTTTAACTTTGGTGTTTTGCTGATCCATATTGATCAGCGCCCCGCCCGCAGCAATGTAGTCCAGCTCTTTCTGATTTACGCCCGGATGTTGATTTGGCTCGTGGATGACTTTCAACCAGATAAAGCTGATGACAATGCCCAGACCGCCCATAAAGAAGAAAACGTGTGACCAGCCCACTTCATGAGTCAGCCAGCCCATAATCGGCGCGAAGATAACCGTTGCGAAGTATTGTGCGGAGTTAAAAATCGACACCGCCGTTCCCCTTTCCTGCGCAGGAAACCAAGCCGCTACAATGCGACTGTTGCCGGGGAAAGAGGGCGCTTCAGCAAGCCCGACCAGGAAACGCAGCGTAAACAGGGCAACGATAATGCCGAATCCACTAAAGATATCGACGAAGCCTTGCAGCAAGGTAAACATCGACCAGATAAAGATCGACCAGAAGTAGACGCGTTTTGAACCAAAGCGATCCAACAACCAGCCACCTGGGATCTGCCCTATTACATAAGCCCATGAGAAAGCAGAGAACACATAACCCATTCCCACGGGATCAAGGCCGATATCTTTGGCCATTTCTGAACCGGCGATAGAGAGCGTAGCGCGGTCGCCGTAGTTGAAGGATGTGACGATAAACAACATCACCACTATCCAGTAACGAGCATTCGTGCGTTTTTCCACACTGCTCGCAGCCTGACTTAAAGAACTCATTGTTGCACTCCTGAAAATTCGCGTTAGCCACGCTCACTCTGGACTGCAATACCGCCAGGAAATCAGAGGTGACGTAGGGTGTTTTTTGCCGTTTTTATAGGTCGTTCGCCGAATGCGGCGCGTGTTTATATCTGGCAATAGCAGTATAAAAAGCGCGCCATAGCGGCTCACCGTGCAACAACACAACATTAATGCGTTCAATGAGGCCCGATTTTGGCATTAGCCCTGGACGGTGGAATCAACTTCACGGAAATGAAAACAAGAACAAGAAAGGAAGGGTTATAACGGAGAAATAAAGAAGAGTATGAAATGGATCGCTTGACTCCAGGCAAACGCCAGTAAAAAACCGTCACATTTGCAAGTTTTTACTGGCATTTGCCTGAAAGGATTCGATTCAGTTTGCTTAAAACGGCAATTTGTCAGGACAACAGCGTGCCCCAATGTTCGACCCACGGGTTTGATTCCGTTTCCGGTTCCGGGTTCTCACTGGCGTCAATCAGCAGCATTTCCCCTATCCGCTGCGCACTCTGTTCCTGCAACAAGGCATCGAACTGTTTGCCGCCGTTGCAGAAATTCACATAGCTACTGTCGCCGAGCGCAATTACGCCATAACGAAGATTCGGCTGAAAACCGAGGCTATCTTTGATTCCCTGAAAAAGCGGCACAATGCTGTCAGGCAGGTCGCCTTGCCCGGTCGTGGACGTAACCACCAGAACGAACTTGTCCTGATAGAGCAGCCAGTCGCTTAATTCTGGATCTTCAAACACCGTGGCTTTGTGCCCCTGCGCAGTCAGAATTGCTTCCGCTTCCTCCGCCACTAACAGTGAATTTCCGTACATGGTGCCCACAAAAATACCAATTTCCGCCATACCGTTTTCTCCCTGGATTAGGAACTTATCTCACCATCCTGACCTGATGGCGCACTGAACTCAACCCTTTCATTTTCAGGAAGCAGACCACGCCAGCCAAATTGTGATAACGCCTGCATCCAGGTGTCGTCCAGACCCGCGTGAATAGTCAGCGGTTCGCCGGTGAACGGATGCGTCAATGATAACTGGCTGGCATGTAGCATTAACCGCTGGAGGCCAAAATGTTCAGCCCCACTGCGATTCTGGCGTAAATCGCCATGTTTGCTGTCGCCAATAATTGGATGACGCAAATGGGCAAGATGGCGGCGGAGCTGGTGTTTGCGTCCGGTTTTCGGCTCCAGTTCCACCAGGCCGTAGCGCGTGGTCGGGTAACGTCCGGTTGCGACTGGCATTTCCACCGTCGCCAGACCGCGATAATGCGTCACCGCTGGCTGTGGCCCTTTATCTTCACGGGCAAATTTATCAGCGATTTTGTCCAGTTCTTCCACCAGTGGATAATCCAGCACCGCTTCTTCCATTAGCCAGCCACGAACTATCGCATGGTAACGTTTCTGGATTTGATGCTGTTCAAACTGTTGTGCCAGCAGCCGTCCAGCTTCGCTGGACAGTCCCATCAGCAATACGCCGGAAGTAGGTCTGTCCAGGCGATGCGCGGTAAACACGTGCTGGCCTATCTGGTCACGCACGGTTTGCATGACCACCACTTTCTCATCGCGATCCAGCCAGCTACGGTGGACCAGCCAGCCGGACGGTTTATTTACCGCAACCAGCCATTCATCCTGGTAGAGTATTTCCAGCATCAGTTTGCGTCATCCGCAAAAAGGGCATCCAGCTTTTCCAGTTCCGCCAGAATAAGCGTGCGTTGCGGGTGATCCGTCGCCAGCGCCATTTCATAGTACGGCGCCACGGCAAATGCCCCCGGTAATGGCTGGTTGTTATCTAATAAATCGTGCATTCGTGGGATAAGCACCCACTGCAACCACTCCAGTGGTTCCATGGTGTCCATAAAGAACGGTTGGGTACTGTTGAATTGATGCGGCTGGGGCTCATCGTTTCGCCAGTGCTGATGTTCACGCAGTAACGATTCAAGCGCCTGCAACTGAAGACGAACGCGGTCATGAGTGGTCATAAAGCAACCTCAATAAGAAAAAACTGCCGCGAAGGATAGCAGGAATAAAAAAAGGGAGCACTGTATTCACAGTGCTCCCGGTTCGTTTCGCAGCAATCCAGCTACTTTTGTTGCTCCCTGCTCATCCTTGACAACTTTTCCTCTGGTCTTGCGACCAATTGTTCATCCTGAACTATTGCTTCCTGCTCACACCACCCCGATGTGATACTTCATCCTGAAGTGTCCCTGGCCTTCCTGACCCACCGAATCATCCTGACCGGTTCTCATTCTCCATCCTGGAGGTGTCCTTTAACGCATCCAGCGTTTTCCTCTTCGCTTCATCCAGAAGCCTTTCCCTGAAACACCGTCCTGGCGTGTCCTTCAGAAGTGTCATCATCCTGATGTTCACTTCGTTGTCTGACTCCCTGTCGACGAAGATAGAATCGTCTTTTTCGCTGAGTCTTACAAGGCGCTTACAGACAAAGCCTTAAGGATAATTTCATATGAAAGTTAAGAAATTTCATATAATCTATTGATTATAAATAAAAATATCGATTCTTATCTGTTTGAGTATTCGCTTATTTCCTGGCGATCTCCTACAGGGTCTGTAAGAGATCTCTCACAACCAGACGGGGTATTTGGATTACAGAAGAGGCTTAAGTTGGTTAAGGAATTCCGCAAGATTTGAGGCTAAATGCGTCCGTTTACGCGTTCCCAGCGTCTCTTTGCACACTTCACCAGAGAGATTACACACCGAGATGACCTCTAACTCTTCTTCCAGTGTTGCGATAAATAGCGTGGGCGGCAGTTTTAACCGTTTCTGAGTCACCAGATGACCAATCAGATTTTCCTGCACCCGGCGGAAGTCGTCTTCGCTCCAGGTTTGCAGTAATGTCAGTTTGATATCGCCAAACTGCGCATGCATATCCCCGGCAAACTGGGTTGTATAGAATGTATGAATTGTGGGTTGTATCACAATATCAAACGCCCGTTCAACCGCGTTTACATTTTGTTCACCGGTAAACGGCTGGGGTTGCCAGTATACGGCGTCATCGGTGGTTGAAATAATGCATGGTGAAGGCACGCCATACAGCTCCTCACTTAACGGCCAGCTTTTATGCTCTTCATGCCACGCATCGCAGTAGCGTGCAGTAAAATCTTTCAGGGCATGTGCGGTCAAATCGTCCACTAATTTCTCTCTTCACTTAAACCAGATACACTTGTCGTTTAGTTTATCTGGTTTATGACGGTGAAACATGTCTTCTTATACAAACCATCAGGCACTTGCGGGCCTGACTCTCGGAAAATCAACCGATTACCGGGATACCTATGACGCCAGCCTGCTGCAAGGCGTTCCGCGTAGTCTGAATCGCGATCCTCTGGGCCTGAAAGCGGATAACCTGCCTTTTCACGGCGCGGATATCTGGACGCTGTATGAGCTTTCCTGGCTGAATGCCAAAGGTTTGCCACAGGTCGCTGTCGGTCATGTTGAACTTGATTACACCAGCGTAAATCTGATTGAGTCGAAGAGTTTTAAGCTCTATCTCAATAGCTTTAACCAGACGCGTTTTAATAACTGGGAGGAGGTGCGCCAGACGCTGGAGCGCGATTTAAGCACCTGTGCCCAGGGTAAGGTTAGCGTGGCCTTATATCGTCTTGATGAACTGGAAGGCCAGCCGGTGGGACATTTCAATGGCACCTGCATTGATGAGCAGGATATCGCTATCGATAACTATGAATTTACCACTGACTATCTTGAGAATGCCGCCAGCGGTGAAAAAGTGGTGGAAGAGACGCTAGTCAGCCATTTGCTGAAGTCAAACTGTCTGATCACCCATCAGCCAGACTGGGGGTCAATCCAAATTCAGTACCGTGGACACAAAATTGACAGGGAAAAACTGCTGCGCTATCTGGTTTCTTTCCGTCATCACAACGAGTTCCATGAGCAATGCGTAGAGCGTATTTTTAATGACCTGCTACGCTTCTGCCAGCCAGAGAAATTAAGCGTCTATGCGCGTTATACCCGTCGTGGCGGCCTGGACATTAACCCCTGGCGTAGCAATAGCGACTTTGTCCCATCGACGACCCGACTGGTACGACAATAAATTTTTTCTCATTTTTGCGTACTGGATTCACGCATAGAGTTGTGAAAGGCCATCATGCAGGGCTATTGTAATCAAAGGGAATGACGATATTCGTCCCATAAGGAGTTTTTCTTGATTACACATATTAGCCCGCTTGGCTCCATGGATATGTTGTCGCAGCTGGAAGTGGATATGCTTAAACGCACCGCCAGCAGCGACCTCTATCAACTGTTTCGCAACTGTTCACTTGCTGTTCTGAACTCCGGTAGTTTGACCGATAACAGCAAAGAATTGCTGTCTCGTTTTGAAAGTTTTGACATTAACGTGCTGCGCCGTGAACGTGGCGTTAAGTTAGAACTGATCAATCCCCCGGAAGACGCTTTTGTCGATGGGCGCATTATTCGCGCCTTGCAGGCCAACTTGTTCGCTGTTCTGCGCGACATTCTCTTCGTCTATGGGCAAATCCATAACACCGTTCGTTTTCCAAACCTGAATCTCGACAACTCTGTCCACATTACTAATCTGGTCTTTTCTATATTGCGTAATGCTCGCGCACTGCATGTCGGCGAAGCGCCAAATATGGTTGTGTGCTGGGGCGGTCACTCAATCAACGAAAACGAGTATTTATATGCCCGTCGCGTCGGAAATCAGCTGGGTCTGCGTGAGTTAAATATCTGCACCGGTTGTGGTCCAGGAGCGATGGAAGCGCCGATGAAAGGCGCAGCAGTGGGTCACGCTCAGCAGCGTTACAAAGACAGCCGTTTTATTGGTATGACAGAGCCGTCGATTATCGCTGCTGAACCGCCTAACCCGCTGGTCAACGAATTGATCATCATGCCGGATATCGAAAAACGTCTGGAAGCGTTTGTGCGTATCGCTCACGGCATCATTATCTTCCCTGGCGGTGTGGGTACGGCAGAAGAGTTGCTCTATTTGCTGGGAATTTTGATGAATCCGGCAAATAAAGATCAGGTCTTACCGCTGATCCTCACCGGTCCGAAAGAGAGCGCCGATTACTTCCGCGTACTGGACGAGTTTGTCGTGCATACGCTGGGAGAAAACGCGCGCCGCCATTACCGCATTATCATTGATGACGCTGCTGAAGTCGCTCGTCAGATGAAAAAATCGATGCCGCTGGTGAAAGAAAATCGCCGTGACACCGGTGATGCTTACAGCTTTAACTGGTCAATGCGCATTGCGCCAGATCTGCAAATGCCGTTTGAGCCGTCTCACGAGAACATGGCTAATCTGAAACTGTACCCGGATCAACCCGTTGAAGTGCTGGCTGCTGACCTGCGTCGTGCGTTCTCCGGTATTGTGGCGGGTAACGTAAAAGAAGTCGGTATTCGCGCCATTGAAGAGTTTGGGCCTTATAAAATCAACGGTGATAAAGAGATAATGCGTCGTATGGACGACCTGCTTCAAGGTTTTGTCGCCCAGCACCGTATGAAGTTGCCTGGCTCAGCCTACATCCCTTGCTACGAAATCTGCACCTAATCTCCCCTCCCCCGGTAACGTTTGTTGCCGGGCTTTTCTCTTATTTGGTCACTCACTCACCAATCCATTTCATTTGTTATCTGAATGTTTCAACGCATCATAAGACACTTAATATCACCAATATTAATATGTCATACAATTTATATTGCCACGCAAACGTTTACCTGCTTTCATAAACCGCATTTTATTACTGTGAAAAAGAAATTCTTATCATGATTAACTAAAAGTATTG
>NZ_AEJZ01000029.1:0-15888 GCF_000208525.1 Escherichia sp. TW14182 | reverse complement strand
AGAGCCCGGGGGTGCAGGGGGCGGCGGCGACTGGCCGCCCCCTGCGCGCTCCTTGCACCAGTGGCTTTATATGGCATTGCACATGAAAGGAGTGCAACAATGTTAAGCTCTCAAATAGAATGACGAGATCTTTAAGCTCAACGCAGTCCCCTTCTTGTGCATAACATTTCCTTTTAATTGCAACTTTACTCGTCCTTCCGCTTTCAGTAGTGTGTCATCGCGCATTTCGACTTCTTTCTTTGCAAGGACTGGGTTTTCATGTTTTCTGGGCTGTTAATCATTCTGGTTCCCCTGATTGTGGGTTACCTCATTCCGCTTCGCCAAAAAGCTGCATTAAAAGTTATTAATCAGCTATTAAGCTGGATGGTTTACCTTATTCTCTTTTTTATGGGTATCAGTCTGGCGTTTCTCGATAACCTCGCCAGTAACCTGTTGGCGATTCTGCATTATTCTGCCGTCAGTATTACCGTTATTTTACTGTGTAATACTGCCGCCCTTATGTGGCTGGAGCGCGGTTTGCCGTGGCGTAATCACCATCAGCAAGAAAAACTTCCGTCACGTATTGCGATGGCGCTGGAGTCGCTAAAACTGTGCGGCGTAGTCGTAATTGGTTTTGCCATTGGCCTTAGCGGATTAGGTTTCTTACAACACGCCACTGAAGCCAGCGAATACACCTTAATTCTGTTACTTTTTCTCGTCGGTATTCAGCTACGCAATAATGGCATGACCTTAAAGCAGATTGTCCTTAATCGCCGGGGAATGATTGTCGCTGTGGTGGTGGTTGCCAGTTCTTTAATTGGTGGCTTAATTAACGCCTTTATTCTTGATCTCCCCATCAATACCGCGCTGGCAATGGCCTCCGGTTTCGGCTGGTATTCTCTTTCCGGTATTTTGTTGACCGAATCTTTTGGGCCGGTAATCGGGAGCGCGGCGTTTTTTAATGATCTGGCCCGTGAGCTGATTGCTATTATGTTGATCCCTGGGCTGATTCGCCGCAGCCGCTCTACCGCACTGGGCTTATGCGGTGCGACGTCGATGGATTTCACCCTGCCCGTTCTTCAACGTACTGGCGGGCTGGATATGGTCCCGGCGGCAATTGTTCACGGTTTTATTCTTAGCCTGTTAGTGCCGATCCTCATCGCCTTTTTCTCCGCGTAATACCTCTCTGGCGGTAGATCTCTGCCGCCAAAATTGCGCTAAATCAATCTCCCTTAAAGTTGCATGAAAAATCCCTTTTATCCCCGCGTTAAGCGTCTTAACCTTAAACATGTATATTAAATATAACTTTAAAAGGTGTGATCATGTTTTGTGTGCAATGTGAACAAACTATCCGTACTCCGGCAGGAAACGGCTGCTCATACGCGCAGGGGATGTGTGGTAAAACGGCGGAAACCTCTGACCTTCAGGATTTACTCATCGCGGCGCTGCAAGGGCTTTCGGCCTGGGCGGTAAAAGCGCGTGAATACGGCATCATCAACCACGATGTAGACAGCTTTGCGCCACGCGCATTTTTCTCAACCCTGACCAACGTTAACTTCGATTCTCCGCGTATTGTCGGCTACGCTCGTGAAGCGATTGCCCTGCGCGAGGCGCTGAAAGCACAATGCCTGGCTGTAGATGCCAACGCCCACGTCGATAATCCGATGGCGGACTTACAACTGGCGAGCGACGATCTCGGCGAACTGCAACGTCAGGCAGCAGAATTTACTCCGAACAAAGATAAAGCGGCGATTGGCGAAAACATTCTCGGCCTGCGTCTGCTCTGCCTGTATGGCCTGAAAGGTGCGGCGGCCTATATGGAACACGCACACGTTCTCGGTCAATACGACAACGATATTTACGCCCAGTACCATAAAATCATGGCATGGCTGGGAACCTGGCCTTCCGATATGAACGCACTTCTCGAATGTTCAATGGAAATCGGTCAGATGAACTTCAAAGTGATGAGCATTCTGGATGCAGGCGAAACCGGTAAATATGGTCACCCGACACCAACTCAGGTCAACGTGAAAGCGACGGCGGGTAAATGCATCCTGATTTCCGGTCACGATCTCAAAGATCTCTACAACCTGCTGGAACAGACCGAAGGCACGGGCGTTAACGTCTACACCCACGGCGAAATGCTGCCAGCGCATGGCTATCCGGAACTGCGTAAATTCAAACATCTGGTCGGTAACTACGGCAGCGGCTGGCAGAATCAACAAGTTGAGTTCGCTCGCTTCCCTGGTCCCATCGTGATGACCTCTAACTGCATCATCGACCCAACCGTGGGTGCTTATGACGATCGTATCTGGACCCGCAGTATTGTTGGCTGGCCGGGCGTGCGTCATCTGGATGGCGAAGATTTCTCTGCGGTTATCGCCCAGGCGCAACAAATGGCGGGCTTCCCGTACAGCGAAATTCCGCACCTGATCACTGTGGGCTTTGGTCGTCAGACGCTGCTTGGCGCGGCGGATACGCTGATTGATCTGGTCAGCCGCGAAAAACTGCGTCATATCTTCCTGCTTGGCGGCTGTGACGGCGCACGCGGCGAACGTCACTACTTCACCGATTTCGCCACCAGCGTGCCGGATGACTGCCTGATCCTGACCCTCGCCTGTGGTAAATATCGCTTTAACAAACTTGAGTTTGGCGATATCGAAGGTCTGCCGCGTCTGGTGGATGCCGGTCAGTGTAACGATGCATACTCGGCGATTATTCTGGCGGTAACGCTGGCAGAAAAACTGGGATGCGGTGTCAACGATCTGCCGTTGTCGCTGGTGCTCTCCTGGTTTGAACAGAAAGCGATTGTCATTCTGCTGACACTGCTTTCTCTGGGCGTGAAAAATATCGTCACCGGCCCGACTGCACCTGGCTTCCTGACCCCAGACCTGCTGGCGGTGCTGAATGAGAAATTCGGCCTGCGTTCTATCACCACTGTTGAAGAAGACATGAAGCAACTGTTGAGCGCGTAAGGAGTTTGTCGATGACGATGCCAACGAATCAATGCCCGTGGCGGATGCAGGTTCATCACATTAAGCAAGAAACGCCGGATGTGTGGACGATTTCCCTGATTTGCCACGATTACTATCCGTATCGCGCCGGGCAATATGCGCTGGTCAGCGTGCGAAACTCAGCAGAAACGCTGCGTGCTTATACCATCTCTTCCACACCTGGTGTGAGTGAATACATCACCCTGACCGTGCGGCGGATTGATGACGGTGTCGGTTCCCAGTGGCTGACCCGCGAAGTGAAACGCGGTGACTATCTCTGGCTTTCGGACGCGATGGGGGAATTTACCTGCGACGATAAATCTGAAGATAAATTCCTGTTACTGGCGGCCGGCTGCGGCGTCACGCCGATTATGTCGATGCGTCGCTGGCTGGCAAAAAATCGTCCGCAGGCAGATGTACAGGTGATCTACAACGTGCGTACGCCGCAGGACGTCATTTTCGCCGATGAGTGGCGTAATTATCCGGTGACGCTGGTGGCAGAAAATAACGTCAGTGAGGGCTTTATCGCTGGGCGTCTCACTCGTGAACTGTTGGCAAGCGTTCCTGACCTGGCTTCGCGTACTGTGATGACCTGTGGCCCGGCGCCGTATATGGATTGGGTGGAACAGGAAGTGAAGACGCTTGGCGTGACACGTTT
Organism: Escherichia sp. TW14182; assembly: GCF_000208525.1. Taxonomy (NCBI): domain Bacteria; kingdom Pseudomonadati; phylum Pseudomonadota; class Gammaproteobacteria; order Enterobacterales; family Enterobacteriaceae; genus Escherichia; species Escherichia sp. TW14182. The sequence goes on along the minus strand of NZ_AEJZ01000029.1, from coordinate 12,258 downwards.
CTTTAAAGAGAAATTCTTTACGCCAGTGGCGGAAGCGGCGACCAGCGGTCTGAAATTCACCAAACTGCAACCGGCGCAAGAATTTTACGCACCGGTTGGCACCACGCTGCTGGAGGCGCTGGAAAGCAACAAAGTTCCGGTTGTCGCCGCCTGCCGTGCGGGTGTTTGCGGCTGCTGTAAGACAAAAGTGGTTTCCGGTGAATATACGGTGAGCAGCACCATGACGCTGACCGACGCCGAAATCGCTGAAGGTTACGTACTGGCGTGTTCATGTCATCCGCAGGGGGATATGGTGCTCGCCTAAAGTTTAATGCCCGGCAAACTTAGCCGGGCATTTTTTAAGGAATTATCGCCAGGCAGAATTACCCGCCACGGCATAACGTCCGGCACCAAGAAAAGCGACGGCGAGAGCTGCAATAAAGAAATAAACCAGGCTTTCAATCGCCCAGGCTCCGGTTTTATCCAGCATCCCTGTTTTTCCCATTCCCACCATCAACCACGCCACGACCATTGTCAGGGCGATAACCAATGCGGCAGGTCGCGTCAAAATACCGAATATAATCAATATCGGCGCAACCACTTCCCCAATCAGTACGCCGTAGGCAATAAAGCCAGGAAAACCTTTTGCAACCAGCATTCCACTAATACCGTCAATTCCGGCAAATAACTTATGTATCCCGTGGAAAAGCATCAATCCTCCCACCGCCAGGCGTAACAATAATTTGCCAAAATCCTCATGCGTCAGCATCCGGTTCACTGCATTTAACATTGGTGTAACCATCTGAATTAACTCATTTTATCGTAAAAATGCCATTCGCATCAGCCTTGGCGATTCCCGGATTAAAAGCAACAGAAATATCAGTATTCAGCCAGCGCAACAGGCAGCATCTACTAAACTTGTTACCGTTATCACATTCAGGAGACGGAGAACCATGAAACAAACGGTTGCAGCTTATATCGCCAAAACACTCGAATCGGCAGGCGTGAAACGCATCTGGGGAGTCACGGGTGACTCTCTGAACGGTCTTAGCGACAGTCTTAATCGCATGGGCACTATCGAGTGGATGCCTACTCGCCATGAAGAAGTCGCGGCCTTTGCCGCTGGCGCTGAAGCCCAGCTTTCGGGAGAACTGGCGGTCTGTGCCGGATCGTGCGGCCCCGGCAACCTGCACTTAATCAACGGCCTGTTCGATTGTCATCGTAATCACGTTCCGGTACTGGCGATTGCCGCCCACATCCCTTCCAGCGAAATTGGCAGCGGCTATTTCCAGGAGACCCACCCGCAAGAGTTATTCCGCGAATGTAGTCACTATTGCGAGCTGGTTTCCAGCCCGGAGCAGATCCCACAAGTGCTGGCGATTGCCATGCGCAAAGCGGTGCTTAACCGTGGCGTTTCCGTTGTCGTTTTACCGGGCGACGTGGCGTTAAAACCTGCGCCAGAAGGGGCGACCTCGCACTGGTATCATGCGCCACAGCCGGTAGTTACACCGGAAGAAGAAGAGTTACGCAAACTGGCGCAACTGCTGCGTTACTCCAGCAATATCGCCCTGATGTGCGGCAGCGGCTGTGCGGGAGCGCATAAAGAGTTAGTCGAGTTTGCCGGGAAAATTAAAGCACCAATCGTTCATGCCCTGCGCGGTAAAGAACATGTCGAATACGACAATCCGAATGATGTCGGAATGACGGGATTAATCGGCTTCTCGTCAGGTTTTCATACCATGATGAACGCCGACACGTTAGTGCTGCTCGGCACCCAGTTCCCCTACCGCGCGTTCTACCCGACCGATGCCAAAATTATTCAGATTGATATCAACCCAGCGAGCATTGGCGCACACAGCAAGGTGGATATGGCACTGGTCGGCGATATCAAATCGACTCTGCGTGCATTGCTGCCGCTGGTGGAAGAAAAAACCGATCGCAAGTTCCTCGATAAGGCGCTGGAAGATTACCGCGATGCCCGAAAAGGGCTGGACGATTTAGCTAAACCGAGCGAGAAAGCCATTCACCCGCAATATCTGGCCCAGCAAATCAGTCATTTTGCCGCCGATGACGCCATCTTTACCTGTGACGTAGGTACGCCAACAGTATGGGCTGCGCGTTATCTGAAAATGAACGGCAAGCGTCGCCTGTTAGGTTCGTTTAACCACGGTTCAATGGCTAATGCCATGCCACAGGCGCTGGGTGCTCAGGCGACGGAGCCGGAACGTCAGGTGGTCGCCATGTGCGGCGATGGCGGTTTTAGCATGTTGATGGGCGATTTCCTGTCAGTAGTGCAGATGAAACTGCCGGTGAAAATTATCGTCTTTAACAACAGCGTGCTGGGCTTTGTGGCGATGGAGATGAAAGCCGGAGGCTACCTGACAGACGGCACCGAACTGCACGACACCAACTTTGCCCGCATTGCCGAAGCGTGCGGCATTACGGGTATTCGCGTAGAAAAAGCGTCTGAAGTCGATGAAGCACTGCAACGCGCCTTCTCCATCGACGGCCCGGTGCTGGTGGATGTGGTGGTTGCCAAAGAAGAGTTAGCCATTCCGCCGCAAATCAAACTCGAGCAGGCCAAAGGATTTAGCCTGTATATGCTGCGGGCGATCATCAGCGGACGCGGTGATGAAGTGATCGAACTGGCGAAAACAAACTGGCTAAGGTAAAAAGGGTGGCATTTCCCGTCATAAATAAGGACATGCCATGATTGATTTACGCAGTGATACCGTAACCCGACCGAGCCGCGCCATGCTCGAAGCGATGATGGCCGCCCCGGTAGGGGACGACGTTTACGGAGACGACCCTACCGTTAATGCTTTGCAGGACTACGCCGCAGAGCTTTCCGGTAAAGAAGCCGCCATCTTTCTGCCGACCGGCACCCAGGCTAACCTGGTCGCTCTGCTCAGTCACTGCGAACGTGGCGAAGAGTATATTGTCGGTCAGGCCGCGCATAATTATCTGTTTGAAGCCGGTGGCGCTGCGGTGCTGGGCAGTATTCAGCCGCAACCCATCGACGCTGCTGCCGACGGCACGCTACCGCTGGATAAAGTGGCGATGAAAATCAAACCCGACGATATTCACTTCGCCCGCACCAAATTACTCAGTCTGGAAAACACCCACAACGGCAAAGTGCTGCCGCGTGAATACCTGAAACAGGCATGGGAATTTACCCGCGAGCGTAATCTGGCGCTACACGTTGACGGCGCGCGCATCTTTAATGCCGTAGTAGCTTACGGCTGCGAACTGAAAGAGATCACGCAATATTGTGATTCGTTCACCATTTGCCTGTCGAAAGGTCTTGGTACGCCAGTCGGTTCGTTACTGGTCGGCAATCGTGATTATATTAAACGCGCCATCCGCTGGCGGAAAATGACCGGCGGCGGGATGCGCCAGTCCGGCATTCTGGCTGCCGCCGGGATGTATGCGCTGAAAAACAACGTTGCACGGTTGCAGGAAGACCACGACAACGCCGCCTGGATGGCGGAGCAGTTGCGTGAAGCAGGCGCGGATGTGATGCGTCAGGACACTAATATGCTGTTTGTCCGCGTCGGGGAAGAAAAAGCTGCCGCGTTAGGTGAATACATGAAAGCGCGAAACGTACTGATCAACGCCTCGCCGATTGTCCGCCTGGTGACGCATCTTGACGTCTCGCGCGAACAACTGGCGGAAGTCACCGCCCACTGGCGCGCTTTCCTGACGCGTTAAGGAGAGAGACGTGCCGCAACGCATTTTAGTTCTCGGTGCCAGTGGCTACATTGGTCAGCATCTGGTACGCACACTCAGCCAGCAGGGGCATCAGATCCTGGCGGCGGCACGTCACGTCGACAGACTTTCGAAGCTGCAACTGGCTAATGTCAGTTGCCATAAAGTCGATCTTAGCTGGCCGGATAACCTACCGGCACTATTGCAGGATATCGATACCGTCTATTTTCTGGTGCACAGCATGGGCGAAGGCGGCGATTTTATCGCGCAGGAGCGCCAGGTGGCTCTCAACGTCCGCGATGCGCTGCGCAAAGTGCCGGTTAAGCAATTAATCTTCCTCAGTTCACTGCAAGCCCCGCCACATGAGCAGTCAGACCATCTGCGCGCCCGTCAGGCTACGGCGGACATTCTTCGTGAAGCGGGTGTCCCGGTGACCGAATTGCGTGCCGGAATTATCGTTGGCGCAGGTTCAGCGGCGTTCGAAGTCATGCGCGATATGGTATACAACCTGCCGGTGCTAACCCCGCCGCGCTGGGTTCGTTCACGCACCACACCCATCGCGCTGGAAAACCTGCTGCACTATCTGGTGGCGCTGTTAGATCATCCGGCCAGCGAACACCGCATCTTCGAAGCTGCCGGACCAGAGGTGCTCAGTTATCAACAACAATTTGAACATTTTATGACCGCAAGCGGTAAGCGCCGCTGGTTGATCCCCATCCCCTTTCCCACCCGCTGGATTTCGGTATGGTTTCTCAATGTGATTACTTCCGTACCGCCCACCACCGCCAAAGCGTTGATTCAGGGGCTGAAACACGATCTGTTAGCAGATGACACCGCGTTACGTGCACTCATTCCACAACCGCTGATCGCTTTCGATGATGCGGTACGTAGCACGTTGAAAGAGGAAGAAAAACTGGTTAACTCCAGCGACTGGGGATACGACGCTCAGGCTTTTGCCCGCTGGCGACCAGAATACGGTTATTTCGCCAAACAGGCGGGGTTTACCGTTAAAACTTCCGCCAGCCTTCAGGCTTTATGGCAGGTGGTGAATCAAATCGGCGGTAAAGAGCGTTATTTCTTTGGCAATATTTTGTGGCAGACCCGGGCGCTAATGGATCGCGCGATAGGTCACAAACTGGCGAAAGGTCGCCCCGCACGGGAATATCTGCAAACAGGCGATGCGGTGGATAGCTGGAAAGTGATTATCGTCGAACCGGAAAAACAACTTACCCTGTTATTTGGCATGAAAGCGCCGGGGCTGGGAAGACTGTGTTTTACTCTGGAAGATAAAGGCGACTATCGCACTATTGATGTACGCGCCTTCTGGCATCCTCACGGTATGCCAGGGTTGTTTTACTGGCTACTGATGATCCCAGCGCATCTGTTTATTTTTCGCGGCATGGCAAAACGAATCGCCAGACTTGCAGAACAAAGCACAGATTAATCGAAAAAAACCTGCGTTATTCTTTCACGTTTCCCATTGCATCAAGGAGGAAATCACGGAAGAATGCGCTCGTCGTTTTATCAACAACAGTGGAATGATATGAAGGTACTGGTTACCGGCGCCACCAGCGGTTTAGGTCGAAACGCGGTTGAGTTTTTATGCCGGAAAGGCATCAGTGTGAGAGCAACCGGTCGCAACGAAGCGATGGGCAAATTGCTGGAAAAAATAGGTGCAGAGTTTGTCCATGCGGATCTGACTGAGCTGGTCTCATCGCAGGCGAAGGTGATGCTCGCGGGCATTGATACACTGTGGCACTGTTCCAGCTTTACCTCGCCGTGGGGAACGCAGCAGGCTTTCGATCTGGCAAACGTTCGTGCCACTCGCCGCCTGGGCGAATGGGCTGTCGCCTGGGGTGTACGTAACTTTATTCATATCTCTTCACCCTCCCTGTACTTCGATTATCACCACCATCGCGATATCAAAGAAGATTTTCGCCCTCACCGCTTCGCCAACGAATTTGCCCGCAGCAAAGCCGCCAGCGAAGAGGTGATCAATATGCTTTCGCAGACCAACCCACAGACGCGCTTTACTATTCTGCGCCCACAAAGTCTGTTCGGCCCGCACGATAAAGTTTTTATTCCCCGTCTGGCGCATATGATGCACCACTACGGCAGCATCCTGTTACCCCACGGCGGCAGCGCGCTGGTCGATATGACCTACTATGAAAATGCCGTGCACGCTATGTGGCTGGCGAGTCAGGAAGCGTGCGATAAGTTGCCTTCTGGTCGTACGTACAACATTACCAACGGCGAACATCGCACTCTGCGCAGCATCGTGCAGAAACTGATCGACGAGTTGAATATTGACTGTCGTATTCGTTCCGTCCCCTACCCAATGCTGGATATGATTGCCCGCAGTATGGAGCGTCTAGGACGCAAGTCAGCAAAAGAGCCGCCGCTGACCCATTACGGCGTCTCCAAGTTGAATTTTGACTTTACGCTGGATATTACGCGTGCGCAGGAAGAGTTAGGTTATCAGCCGATCATCACGCTAAATGAAGGTATTGAGCAAACTGCCGCCTGGCTGCGCGACCACGGAAAACTGCCGCGCTAATCCTGACCGTATTTCTCCAGCAACGCTTCGACAATCGCCTGAGTTTCTGCATCCGCTTCGCCGTTATATAACGTCGGGCGGAAATGCATCTGAAACGCCATAATCACTCGCTGCTGTTCGCGCGGCGTCATTTCAGGTTTTACGTCATAGCCGTAGCGTGCCAAAAGTTCCAGCAACGATGCGGTTTCTACCGGCGTGTGGGGCGCGCGCCCGGCCAGATAAAAGCTAACGCGCGATGCATCCGGCCAGGCACCAATCCCCTGCTGCGCCAGTTGCTGCCACGGGAACAGTGGACCAGGATCGTCTTTGCGCTGTGGGGCAATATCCGCATGTGCCACTACGTTTTCTGGTTTGATGTGATAGCGGGCGATAATATCTTTCGCCAGTGGAATGAGCGCCTGAATTTGCGCTGGTTCAAACGGCGTAAAATATTTCATCCCCGCTGATTTCTGCCAGCCGCGATTTTCCAGCTCAATGCCAATAGAGGTATCGTTAATCCGCGTCGCCCCGCGCCAGGCGCTAATCCCCGCGTGCCAGGCCAGTTCTTGTTCCGGCACCAGTTGCCAGATACGCGGTTTGCCGTTGAAACGCGGCGGCACGGCTGGCACCAGGTAGTGCGAGCTGACTTTTTTATCGGTCAGCGTCGCCAGCGACGTGTCGAAATCATCCGCCGTGTAGTGGATCACCAGCACTTTAATGCGCGGATACGCCGCCTGCGCCTGGCGTCGGGTATCGAGTTGGTATCCCTCTTTCTCGACAATGCCTTTTTCGCCTGCACACCCTGCCAGTAACAGGATCGCCGCAACCAGCCAGAAAACGCTTCTCATCGACGTGTTTTCACCGCCGTTCCACTGACGCTGACCATCAGCATACTGCCGTTTTGCCCGACAGTTTCGTAGTCGATATCAATGCCAACCACTGCGTCCGCTCCCAGCGCCCGTGCCTGGGAGCCTAATTCTTCAAACGCAATCTCCCGGGCTTTGCGCAGTTCCTTTTCGTAAGCCCCTGAACGACCGCCGACGATATCGCGGATACCGGCAAAGAAATCACGAAAAATATTGGCGCCTAAAATCGCTTCGCCCGTCACCACACCGCAATATTCAACGATGGTCTGACCTTCAAGTGTTGGGGTTGTGGAAAATTGCATGATCGATCTCCTTGTTTGCTAAGCCTTCGATCTCAAAAGCATTATCGGACTGATACGCTATTATTGAAAGGATATCATTATTATCGTAGAACGCTTTCAAGGTGTTCGCTTATAAGGAAATCATTATGCGCTACAGCAAATTGACCATGCTTATCCCTTGCGCACTGTTACTCAGTGCTTGCACCACCGTCACGCCAGCCTATAAAGACAACGGCTCCCGCACAGGTTCTTGCGTCCAGGGCGGCCCTGACAGCGTGGCTCAGCAATTCTATGACTACCGTATTCAGCATCGCAGTAACGACATTACCGCTCTGCGTCCGTACTTGAGTGACAAACTGGCGGCACTGCTCAGTGATGCCAGCCGCGATAACAACCAACGCGAATTGTTAAGCAGCGATCCCTTCTCCAGTCGTACCACCTTGCCAGACAGCGCCCGCGTCGCCAGTGCTTCTACCATCCCGAATCGCGATGCACGTAATATTCCGCTGCGCGTGGATCTGAAACAAGGCGACCAGAGCTGGCAGGATGAGGTGCTGATGATTCAGGAAGGCCAGTGTTGGGTCATCGACGATGTGCGCTATTTAGGTGGCAGCGTTCACGCCAAAGCGGGGACATTACGCCAGTCCATTGAGAATCGTTAATCCCTTGATTAGATTATAACACCCATAAATTGTCCGGCATTCTGAGAGGAATGCCGACATTTATGCTCGCCGAACAACGCCCCCGTTATTTTGTGCTATGTTTATTGAATAATGCGCTTTGCTTTTAACTTTTAAAGCAGAAATATTGCATAATTATTCTGTCAAAGGTACTATCTTCGACCTCAATAGCTATCAGACTGCCAGTATACGAGTGTCAATGAGTATTCAATTAAACGGCATTAATTGCTTCTACGGCGCACATCAGGCGCTGTTCGATATCACGCTGGATTGCCCGCAGGGCGAAACGCTGGTGTTACTTGGCCCCAGCGGCGCGGGGAAAAGCTCGCTGCTGCGTGTACTCAATCTGCTTGAGATGCCGCGCTCCGGTACGCTCAACATTGCAGGCAACCATTTCGATTTCACCAAAACACCGTCAGACAAAGCGATTCGCGACCTGCGTCGCAACGTCGGCATGGTGTTTCAGCAATACAATCTGTGGCCGCATCTCACCGTACAGCAAAACCTGATCGAAGCGCCATGCCGCGTACTCGGCTTGAGTAAAGATCAGGCGCTGGCTCGTGCAGAAAAACTGCTGGAGCGTCTGCGTCTCAAACCTTATAGCGATCGTTACCCGCTGCACCTTTCTGGTGGTCAGCAACAACGTGTTGCTATTGCCCGTGCGCTGATGATGGAGCCGCAGGTACTGCTGTTTGATGAACCGACCGCCGCGCTGGATCCGGAAATTACGGCACAAATCGTCAGCATCATTCGTGAGCTGGCGGAGACCAATATTACCCAGGTGATCGTCACCCACGAAGTTGAAGTGGCGCGTAAAACCGCCAGCCGTGTGGTGTATATGGAAAACGGTCACATCGTTGAACAAGGCGACGCGCGCTGCTTTACCGAGCCGCAAACCGAAGCATTTAAAAACTATCTCTCTCACTAAAGATTCGGGATAACGACAATGAAAAAAGTTCTGATTGCCGCGTTAATTGCAGGTTTTAGTCTTTCCGCCACAGCTGCCGAAACCATTCGTTTTGCTACCGAAGCCTCCTATCCTCCGTTTGAATCTATAGACGCGAATAACCAGATCGTCGGTTTTGACGTCGACCTCGCACAGGCGCTGTGTAAAGAGATTGATGCAACCTGTACTTTCTCCAACCAGGCATTTGACAGCCTGATCCCGAGTCTGAAATTCCGCCGTGTGGACGCCGTTATGGCAGGTATGGATATCACTCCAGAGCGTGAAAAACAGGTGCTGTTCACCACTCCGTACTATGACAACTCCGCCCTGTTTGTGGGTCAGCAAGGTAAATACACCAGCGTTGATCAGCTGAAAGGCAAGAAAGTCGGTGTGCAGAACGGGACGACACACCAAAAATTCATTATGGATAAGCATCCGGAAATCACCACAGTTCCGTATGACAGCTACCAGAACGCAAAACTGGATCTGCAAAACGGGCGTATCGACGGTGTATTCGGTGACACCGCAGTAGTAACCGAATGGCTGAAAGATAACCCGAAACTGGCGGCAGTGGGCGACAAAGTGACCGATAAAGATTACTTCGGTACTGGCCTCGGCATCGCAGTACGTCAGGGCAACACTGAACTGCAGCAGAAATTTAATACTGCGCTGGAAAAAGTGAAGAAAGATGGCACTTACGAAACCATCTACAACAAATGGTTCCAGAAGTAATTCCTGATGAATGAATTTTTTCCTTTAGCAAGCGCCGCCGGGATGACCGTCGGCCTTGCCGTTTGTGCATTGATTGTCGGACTGGCGCTGGCGATGTTCTTTGCAGTATGGGAGTCAGCAAAATGGCGCCCTGTTGCGTGGGCAGGTTCGGCGCTGGTGACGATTCTACGCGGCCTGCCAGAAATTCTGGTGGTGCTGTTTATCTATTTTGGCTCCTCGCAGTTACTGCTGACGCTTGCGGATGGCTTCACCATCAATCTTGGGATTGTAGAGATCCCGGTGCAGATGCAGATTGAAAACTTCGATGTCAGTCCGTTCCTTTGCGGTGTTATCGCTCTGTCACTGCTGTATGCCGCTTATGCTTCGCAAACTCTGCGTGGCGCACTGAAAGCGGTGCCGGTGGGGCAGTGGGAATCGGGTCAGGCGCTGGGGCTGTCGAAATCGGCTATCTTTTTCCGTCTGGTGATGCCGCAGATGTGGCGTCATGCGCTGCCTGGTCTCGGCAACCAGTGGCTGGTACTGCTGAAAGATACCGCGCTGGTCAGTTTGATTAGTGTGAATGATTTAATGCTGCAAACCAAAAGCATCGCCACCCGTACCCAGGAACCGTTCACCTGGTACATTGTGGCGGCGGCGATTTACCTGGTGATTACCCTGTTGAGCCAGTACATTCTCAAACGCATTGACCTGCGCGCGACACGTTTTGAGCGGAGACCTGGCTGATGCTTGAGTATTTACCCGAACTGATGAAAGGGCTGCATACCAGCCTGACCCTGACGGTTGCCTCGCTGATTGTGGCGCTGATTCTGGCGTTGATTTTTACCATCATCCTGACGCTGAAAACGCCGGTGCTGGTGTGGCTGGTGCGTGGCTATATCACGCTGTTTACCGGTACGCCGCTGCTGGTGCAAATCTTCCTGATTTACTACGGACCAGGTCAGTTCCCGACGTTGCAGGAGTATCCGGCGCTGTGGCATTTGCTGTCGGAACCGTGGCTGTGTGCGCTAATTGCATTGTCGCTGAACAGTGCGGCGTATACCACGCAGCTGTTTTACGGGGCGATTCGCGCGATCCCGGAAGGTCAATGGCAGTCCTGTAGCGCGCTGGGAATGAGCAAAAAAGATACGCTGGCGATCCTTCTGCCGTATGCCTTTAAACGCTCGCTCTCGTCTTATTCCAACGAAGTGGTGCTGGTGTTCAAAAGTACCTCTCTGGCATACACCATTACGCTAATGGAAGTGATGGGCTACAGCCAGTTACTGTACGGACGCACCTACGACGTAATGGTGTTTGGCGCGGCGGGGATTATTTACCTCGTCGTCAACGGCCTGCTGACGCTGATGATGCGTCTGATTGAGCGTAAAGCACTGGCATTTGAACGTCGGAATTAATGTGACTGCGTACACATTCGCCGGGGGGTTTTGTAGGTCTGAGAAGACGCGCCAGCGTCGCATCAGACACCTGCACGGTGCCTGTGCCGGATGCGGCGTAAACGCCTTACCCGGCCCACATAGTGCATAAATCCTTATAATGAAGACGGACAACCCACTAAGTTGTCCGTCTTTTTTTATCTCTCGCAAACTATTTAATCATATTTATTGCATATAAATTCATTTGATGGCATTGTAAATCCATGCCGCAGACACGGCTAATAATCATAAGATTGACAGACGGGAGTTCCATCATGAAAAAGCTAGTTCTTGCCGCATTACTTGCATCCTGTGCATTCGGCGCTTCTGCCGCAGAGAAAATCAATTTCGGCGTCTCTGCCACTTATCCGCCATTCGAATCGATGGATGCAAATAACCAGATCGTCGGCTTTGATATCGATCTGGCAAAGGCGTTATGCAAACAAATGCAGGCAGAATGTACTTTTACTAATCACGCTTTCGACAGCCTGATCCCGTCACTGAAATTCAGAAAATATGACGCAGTGATTTCCGGGATGGACATCACACCGGAACGTAGCAAACAGGTCGCCTTTACCACCCCCTATTACGAAAACTCAGCCGTTGTGATTGCCAAAAAAGATACCTATAAGACTTTTGCCGACCTGAAAGGTAAACGTATTGGTATGGAAAACGGCACTACCCACCAAAAATATATTCAGGATCAGCATCCGGAAGTGAAAACCGTCTCTTATGACAGTTATCAGAATGCATTTATCGACCTGAAAAATGGTCGTATTGATGGGGTATTTGGTGATACAGCGGTAGTTAATGAGTGGCTGAAAACCAATCCGCAACTGGGCGTTGCGACTGAGAAAGTAACCGATCCGCAGTACTTCGGCACCGGTCTGGGCATCGCTGTACGTCCGGATAACAAAGCTCTGCTGGAGAAACTGAATAACGCACTGGCAGCCGTTAAAGCAGACGGTACATATCAGAAAATCAGCGATCAGTGGTTCCCGCAGTAATTGAGACTGAGACGAAAGTAAGATGCCTGATGCGCTACGCTTATCAGGCCAACATCGACTCTGCAATGTATTGATTGAGCACGATTTGTAGGCCGGATAAGGCGTTCACGCCGC
>NZ_AEJZ01000030.1:0-13099 GCF_000208525.1 Escherichia sp. TW14182 | reverse complement strand
CGTACATCTGCCGGTTTGTCGCCAAGCTGACGATAAACCTGCGCCAGCGCCGTTGCGCCCAGCGCGTTATTGCCTTTGCCCAAATCAATCAGCAGCAGTGCGTTATCTTCGGTAGAAAGCTGCGGCGTGATGGTGTGACGTACATCTTCCACGCGGGCAAATGCGGAAATCACCAGCGACAGCGGCGACGTCATTTCGCGCTCTTCGTTACCTTCCTGCCAGCGGGTTTTCATCGACATAGAGTCTTTACCCACCGGGATCGTCAGGCCCAGCGCCGGACAAAGCTCTTCGCCCACAGCTTTAACGGCTTCATACAGGCCCGCATCTTCGCCTGGATGACCTGCCGCTGCCATCCAGTTCGCGGAAAGTTTAATGCGTTTGATATCGCCAATCTGTGTTGCGGCAATATTGGTTAACGCTTCACCGACCGCCAGACGGGCAGATGCGGCGAAATCCAGCAGCGCAACCGGCGCACGCTCGCCAATTGCCATCGCTTCGCCATAGTAGCTGTCGAGGCTGGCGGTAGTGACCGCACAGTTAGCGACCGGCACCTGCCACGGCCCCACCATCTGATCGCGCGCCACCATGCCGGTTACGCTGCGGTCACCGATGGTCACCAGGAAAGTTTTCTCCGCCACGGTCGGCAGATGCAGCACGCGTTTCACCGCGTCAGCGATGGTGATCCCTTCACGGGCCAGCGCGTCGCCTTTCGCTTTCAGCGTTTGTACATCGCGAGTCATCTTCGGCGTTTTGCCGAGTAGCACGTCCAGCGGCAGATCGATGGGTTGATTATCAAAATGACGATCGTGCAGAGAAAGATGCAGTTCTTCGGTCGCTTCACCAATCACCGCGTAGGGTGCGCGTTCACGCTTACACAGTTCGTCAAACAGCGGTAACTGATCGGCAGCAACCGCCAGCACGTAGCGTTCCTGGGATTCGTTACACCAGATTTCCAGCGGGCTCATGCCCGGTTCGTCGCTCAGAATATCGCGCAGTTCGAATTTACCGCCGCGCCCGCCGTCGCTCACCAGTTCCGGCATGGCGTTAGAAAGACCGCCTGCGCCAACGTCGTGGATAAACAGGATTGGGTTGGCATCACCAAGCTGCCAGCAACGGTCGATCACTTCCTGGCAGCGACGCTCCATCTCCGGGTTGTCGCGCTGTACGGAAGCAAAATCGAGGTCGGCATCAGACTGACCAGACGCCATGGAGGACGCCGCGCCGCCGCCAAGGCCGATGTTCATTGCCGGGCCGCCGAGAACGACCAGCTTCGCACCAACGTTGATCTCGCCTTTTTGTACGTGATCGGCGCGAATGTTGCCGATCCCACCCGCCAGCATGATCGGTTTGTGATAACCGCGCAGCTCTTCGCCATTGTGGCTGTTCACTTTTTCTTCATAAGTACGGAAGTAGCCGTTCAGTGCCGGGCGACCAAATTCGTTGTTAAACGCCGCGCCGCCCAGCGGGCCTTCGGTCATGATGTCCAGCGCGGTGACAATGCGCTCAGGCTTACCGAAATCTTCTTCCCACGGCTGTTCAAATCCCGGAATACGCAAGTTGGATACGGAGAAACCGACCAGACCGGCTTTCGGCTTTGCGCCACGCCCGGTGGCACCTTCATCGCGGATTTCACCGCCGGAACCGGTCGCCGCGCCCGGCCACGGAGAAATCGCCGTCGGGTGGTTGTGGGTTTCGACTTTCATCAGAATATGCGCCGGTTCCTGATGGAAATCGTAGCGGCCCGTTTCGTGGTCAGCAAAGTAGCGGCCCACTTCAGACCCTTCCATGACGGCGGCGTTATCTTTATAAGCAGAGAGAACGTGATCCGGCGTAGTTTCGAAGGTGTTTTTGATCATCTTGAACAGCGATTTCGGCTGCTGTTCACCGTCAATAATCCAGTCGGCGTTAAAAATCTTATGACGGCAGTGCTCAGAGTTCGCCTGGGCGAACATATAAAGCTCTATGTCGTTCGGGTTACGACCAAGCTTCGTGAAAGCATCCTGCAGATAGTCAATTTCATCTTCCGCCAGTGCCAGGCCAAGACGCAGGTTAGCGTCGATTAGCGCCTGACGCCCCTGCCCCAGCAAATCAACGCTGGTAACCGGAGTCGGTTGATGATGAGCAAACAGCTGCTCTGCATCATCTAAAGCGAAAAAGACCGTTTCCATCATGCGGTCGTGCAGTTCAGCGGTAACCTGCTGCCATTGGTCATTGGTCAGCGTACCGGCTTCTACATAGTAAGCAACGCCGCGCTCAAGGCGGTTTACCTGTTGCAGCCCGCAGTTATGGGCGATATCGGTCGCTTTCGAAGACCAGGGAGAGATGGTGCCTGGACGCGGGGTCACCAGCAGGAGTTTACCTTGCGGGGCGTGGCTGGCGAGTGCCGGGCCATATTTCAGCAGGCGTTCAAGTTGTGCGTGCTCATCATCGTTTAACGGCGCATTGAGGTCAGCAAAATGGACATACTCGGCGTAAATGTTGTGAACCGGGAGCCTGGCAGCCTGAAAACGTGCCAGCAGTTTGTTGATTCGGAATGCCGACAATGCAGGCGAACCACGCAGAATTTCCATCATAAGTCTCTCGTCTTCTAAGCTTTCGGTGTACCCAAGGGGGGGAAACGGGCGTCATTATAAAGAATCTGATGCGCTGACGAAACCGTTTGCGTGGAAATAAAATCGCCCTCATGAATTAGCAACGCGTGCCGCCAATCTCTGTAATAAGTTGCCAACTGGCGCAAGTTTACGCAAAATGCCGCTCATTTATGAGTAAACCTTTCAATAGCATTACGATCTTTCAGGCTGGGACGCGCACGACACAGAGAATTAACTAATTGAAAAAATTAAAGATTAATTATCTGTTCATCGGCATTCTGGCACTGCTTCTCGCGGTCGCTCTCTGGCCATCCATTCCCTGGTTTGGTAAAGCCGACAATCGTATCGCCGCCATTCAAGCGCGGGGAGAGTTGCGCGTGAGCACCATTCATACTCCCCTGACATATAACGAAATCAACGGTAAACCTTTTGGTCTGGATTACGAACTGGCAAAACAGTTTGCCGATTACCTCGGCGTAAAACTGAAAGTCACCGTACGGCAGAACATCAGCCAGTTGTTTGACGATCTCGATAACGGTGATGCCGATCTGCTGGCGGCGGGACTGGTCTATAACAGCGAAAGGGTTAAAAATTATCAGCCTGGCCCAACCTATTATTCCGTTTCACAACAACTGGTCTATAAAGTAGGTCAGTATCGACCACGGACGCTGGGCAATCTGACGGCGGAACAGTTGTCCGTCGCTCCCGGGCATGTTGTCATTAACGATCTGCAAAAACTGAAAGAGACTAAGTTCCCGGAATTAAGCTGGAAAGTGGACGACAGAAAAGGTTCTGTGGAGTTAATGGAAGATGTTATCGAAGGTAAGCTGGATTACACCATTGCCGATTCTGTCGCTATCAGCCTGTTTCAGCGCGTTCACCCGGAACTTGCTGTGGCACTGGATATCACCGATGAACAACCGGTAACCTGGTTTAGTCAATTAGATAACGATAATACGCTTTCTGCGGCTCTGCTCGACTTCTTCAATGAAATGAATGAGGACGGCACACTGGCGCGTATTGAAGAGAAATATCTCGGACATGGCGATGATTTTGATTACGTTGATACGCGCACATTTTTACGCGCCGTTGATGCAGTACTGCCGCAGTTAAAGCCGCTGTTTGAGAAATACGCCGAAGAAATTGACTGGCGTTTGCTGGCCGCGATTGCTTATCAGGAATCGCACTGGGATGCACAGGCCACTTCGCCGACCGGTGTACGCGGCATGATGATGTTAACCAAAAATACCGCGCAAAGCCTGGGCATTACCGACCGCACTGATGCCGAACAAAGCATCAGCGGTGGCGCGCGTTACTTACAGAATATGATGAGTAAAGTGCCAGAGAGCGTGCCAGAAAATGAGCGGATCTGGTTTGCGCTCGCCGCCTATAATATGGGCTATGCGCATATGCTGGACGCCCGCACCCTGACGGCAAAAACCAAAGGCAATCCTGACAGTTGGGCCGATGTCAAACAGCGTCTGCCTTTACTTAGCCAGAAACCCTATTACAGCAAGCTGACTTACGGCTACGCGCGTGGGCATGAAGCCTATGCTTATGTCGAAAATATTCGTAAGTATCAGATTAGCCTGGTGGGTTATCTGCAAGAGAAAGAGAAGCAGGCTACAGAAGCGGCGATGCAACTGGCGCAGGATTATCCGGCGGTATCACCTGCTGAATTAGGAAAGGGAAAATTTCCCTTTCTCTCGTTTCTTTCGCAGTCGTCATCTAATTATCTGACGCACTCCCCTTCTCTACTGTTTTCCAGGAAGGGAAGTGAAGAGAAACGAAATTAATCTGTAGCGGGTTGCGCTTTTTTCTGCGCTTTGATTTCCTGGCGGCGCATTCGGAAAAAATCGCTGAGTAGCGCCGCGCACTCATCTGCCAGTATTCCTTCCGTAATTTCCACTCGATGATTCATACCAGGATGGTGCAGCACATCCATTAATGATCCGGCGGCACCAGTTTTCGCATCACGAGCGCCAAAGACTACGCGACCAATGCGGCTGTGAATCATCGCTCCTGCGCACATCACGCATGGCTCCAGCGTGACATACAACGTGGCGTCGATCAGGCGATAATTCTGCAACACCAGCCCTCCTTGCCGCAGCGCCATGATTTCTGCATGTGCAGTAGGATCATGATGGCCAATCGGACGATTCCATCCTTCGCCGATTACCCGATTGTTATGCACTAATACCGCGCCGACCGGCACTTCTCGCTCGTCCCAGGCACGTTTCGCCAGCGTCAGCGCATGACGCATCCAGTATTCGTGGCTAAATTCGACTTCAGACAAAAAGAAAACTCCGGTTATAAAAGCGCGGCGCATTATACACGGACGCTATGCTTTACTCTATTCCAGTTGCTGGAGTTCACCGCGAGACGTTACCCGCCAGCGATGCTGACAAAAATAGAGTAGCGGATTGTCCTGATTACTGTCGCTATAGCCACTGTACAGCCGCAGCGGTGTGCCGATTTTGCGTTCCAGTTGCGCGACTTTTTCATAACCGAGACAGCGCATGGTCAGCACCCAGCCACCATAGCCGCGCTGGATCTGACTGGCGATAAGATTAACGCGTGGCAGCCACGGCGTATCGAAATAAACCGCTTCGACCAAAGCCTGAGGGGAACCGGTAATCAACCAAATATCAGCATCGGAGCTTAGCAGATAGCTGGTCAGACGTTCCTGCACTAGCGGGAAAGCAGTGACATTGTCGCGAAACCAATGCACGAAATCGGCTTGTAACGCCTGTAAACGTGCTTCGCTATGACCAAAGGTACAACCCCATAGCAGCAAACTCATCGGCCAACGTGCCGCTCGCCCCTTGATTAATAATGCAATGACAATGACCGGCAACAGCGGCAGAACAAGTAACGCATTCAGCGGCTGTCGGCGCAGTAAGTAGCGCAGAAAACTGCCAAACATATCCTGTTGATGCAATGTTCCATCTAAGTCAAAAAACACCACACGACGCTCGTGAGTTGCCAAACCACACCCCTCTGGACTGATACATCCTGATTAATTTTCACTACCAGATAGCCTAACAGATAGATCATCACTTTTCCGGCAACAA
The DNA here is from genome assembly GCF_000208525.1 of Escherichia sp. TW14182. Taxonomy (NCBI): domain Bacteria; kingdom Pseudomonadati; phylum Pseudomonadota; class Gammaproteobacteria; order Enterobacterales; family Enterobacteriaceae; genus Escherichia; species Escherichia sp. TW14182. Next base: position 7,434 of record NZ_AEJZ01000030.1, on the reverse strand, counting down.
TCTATCGCATAATGGTTGACTGGAATTTTTAATTCATGGCAATTAACTTTGATGGAATATAATATTCTCTCGCTTGTGTCTCATATTGCCTGTTGTCGCCATTAATTCATCGCGAGGAAAGATATGAACGGCCTACTTCGTATCCGTCAGCGTTACCAGGGGCTTGCCCAGAGTGATAAAAAGCTGGCGGATTATCTCCTGCTACAACCGGACACTGCCCGCCACCTTAGTTCCCAACAACTGGCCAACGAAGCCGGAGTCAGTCAGTCCAGCGTAGTGAAGTTCGCGCAAAAACTTGGCTATAAAGGTTTTCCGGCACTTAAATTGGCGTTAAGCGAAGCTCTGGCAAGCCAACCGGAATCACCTTCCGTACCCATTCATAACCAAATTCGCGGTAATGATTCGTTACGACTGGTTGGCGAAAAACTGATTAAAGAAAACACGGCTGCCATGTACGCAACACTGAACGTCAATAGTGAGGAGAAGCTACATGAATGCGTGTCGATGCTTCGTTCTGCGCGACGGGTTATTCTGACTGGTATCGGCGCTTCCGGTCTGGTGGCGCAGAATTTTGCCTGGAAGCTGATGAAGATTGGTTTTAATGCTGCCGCTGAGTGTGATATGCACGCGTTGCTTGCTACAGTGCAAGCTTCGTCACCGGACGATTTGTTATTAGCCATCTCATACACAGGTGTACGGCGGGAGTTAAACCTGGCAGCAGATGAAATGCTACGAGTGGGTGGAAAAGTGCTGGCAATCACCGGTTTTACCCCCAATGCCCTGCAACAGCGCGCTTCTCATTGCCTGTATACCATTGCCGAAGAACAAGCGACAAACAGTGCTTCGATCTCCGCATGTCATGCTCAGGGAATGTTAACGGATTTGCTGTTCATTGCGCTGATCCAGCAGGATCTGGAACTGGCACCTGAACGTATTCGTCATAGTGAGGCGCTGGTGAAAAAACTGGTTTGAGTAAAGAATGCGCGTATAATGCCCGCCCGGTTTGTGTTGTTTTGAGAGTTTCCTTATGGCGCTGTTAATCACTAAAAAATGCATCAATTGTGATATGTGTGAACCCGAATGCCCGAATGAGGCGATTTCGATGGGTGAACATATCTACGAGATTAACAGCGATAAGTGTACCGAATGCGTAGGTCACTACGAGACGCCAACCTGCCAGAAAGTGTGCCCGATCCCCAATACTATTGTGAAAGATCCGGCGCATGTTGAAACAGAAGAACAGTTGTGGGACAAATTTGTGCTGATGCATCATGCGGATAAGATTTAGTATTTTGCCTCTGGAGCAGGATATTACTTATTCACTCGTGTAAAAACGAAATTATTATATTTATTTTCATGATGTCATTAATAAAAACATTCGTTGAATGAATTTCTATAATATCTGCGCAGACACTTAATTATCATTATTAAAGGCGCGTCAGACTGGTTAAGCCGACGCGCCTTAAGTACGTTTCCTGATGTTATAAGAACAGAAGGATCAGCTGTAAAACAGCAATGACGACTTTAATTACCCGTTTAATAAGGCATCGACAATCAGTCATTCGTTTTTCCTTAAACAAGGAATGCAGCCGTTCAGATTAGCCCTTACATCTCCCCAAAACTGAACGTGCGAGTTATTGGAATCGAGTGCTGCACTCCACACCAGAGCTTTGACGACACCACTCGTTTCAATGGGGGAATTCAGTGGTATGGTGTAGAACACAGCAAAATCGCCAATAACGATGTCGATTCTAATGTACTTATGAAAAAGCGGTCACGTTAATCTTCTCATCAATATTAAATTCTTCGTCCCGGCTCGAATTTTTTATGTCAGAGATTGCAAGTTGCTTGTACAGGTCAGATAAATTGATCCATAATCATTTTCGTTGGAATCGTGTGCTGCAAAATTTTAAAGTTGTAAAGTAAAACCCCCGTTCCTTACCAGTTCGGGGGTTTTACTTTTTAAAAGAACGGTATTATTTAGGTGTTCGAGAAAGAGTTTTAACTTTCAATTATTACCGTGGCGCAAGCATAGTGGCGTTCATCTGCCAGCGTCACATGCATATGTGCGACACCCAGCTTTTCTGCCAATTTTAACGCCTCGCCCCACAACCGCAGCCGTGGCTTGCCGAGTTCATCGTTGAACACTTCAAACTGATTAAATGCCAGGCCATTGCGGATCCCTGTACCAAACGCTTTTGCCGCCGCTTCTTTCACGGCAAAACGCTTCGCCAGAAAACGCACCGGCTGATGGTGCGTTTTCCAGATCTCCCATTCATTATCGCTTAATACGCGTCGTGCCAGGCGATCGCCGGATCGGGCGATCACCGCTTCAATACGGGCGATCTCCACGATATCCGTGCCTAAACCTAATATTGCCATTAGCCACGCGCTTCCAGCATCAGACGCTTCATTTCTGCCACCGCATCTTTCAGTCCGGTCATCACCGCACGACCGATAATGGCATGTCCAATATTCAGTTCGTGCATTTCAGGGATGGCAGCAATGGCTTTCACGTTGTGATAGGTCAGGCCGTGACCGGCATTAACTTTCAGACCGAGGCTTGCGGCAAAGGTCGCAGCTTTGGCAATACGCGCCAGTTCTTGCGCCTGTTCAGCATCAGTTTTGGCATCAGCGTAACAACCGGTGTGAATCTCAATAAACGGTGCGCCAACCTCAGCGGCAGCTTTAATTTGTTCTTCATCGGCGTCGATAAACAGAGAAACCTGAATCCCGGCATCTGCCAGACGTTTGCAAGCATCGCGCATTTTGTCACGCTGACCTGCAACGTCCAGGCCGCCTTCGGTTGTCACTTCCTGACGCTTTTCCGGCACCAGGCAGCAAAAATGCGGCTTCGTCTCAACGGCAATCGCCAGCATCTCTTCGGTCACCGCCATTTCCAGATTCATGCGGGTATCCAGCGTCTGACGCAGGATTCGCACATCGCGGTCGGTAATGTGGCGACGATCTTCGCGCAAATGCACGGTAATGCCATCCGCGCCCGCCTGCTCGGCAATAAACGCCGCCTGCACCGGATCCGGGTAAGCAGTACCACGCGCATTACGCAGCGTTGCGATATGGTCAATGTTGACGCCTAACAGTAATTCAGCCATGACAATCCTCATCAGTCATTATGTGTTTTCACTGTTCGCTTAGGCATAAACTGCCGGAACAGTTCCCTGCTTTTTAAAGGTTTACCGCCAAGATAAGGCTTAAGCGCCATGCGGGTAAAGCGTTTCGCGGCACGCAATGTGTCGGCGTCAGGAAACTCCCGCTCGTATAACGCTTTCAACTGCCTCCCGGTGAAAGTTTTATTGTCGATAACTACGCTGGCGATAAATCCTTTTTCTTCGCGATAACGATACGTCATGGTGTCATCTACCGGCTCACCGCTACCCGCACAATGGGTAAAGTTGACGCCATAACCCAGATGCCCCAACAACGCCAGCTCAAAGCGACGCAACGCCGGTTCTGGCGTACCAGTGGCACCTGCCAGAGACTGAATGCAGTGCAAGTAATCGAAAAAGAGTTCCGAGAAGCGGGTCTCGTATTCCAGCACGCGGGAGAGAAGTTCGTTGATGTACAGACCGCTGTAAAGCGTAATACCACTTAATGGCAGCGCCAGCGAGACGGCTTCGGCACTGCGCAGCGTTTTGACTTCACCGCGCCCGCCAAAACGAAGCAAGAGAGGCGTGAAAGGCTGCAATGCGCCTTTCAGGGTAGAACGTTTTGAACGTGCGCCTTTAGCAACCAGACGCACGCGTCCCGATTCCTCCGTGAAGACGTCCAGCATCAGGCTGGTTTCGCTCCACGGGCGACTATGCAGGACAAATGCGCGCTGCCAGCCTTCCATCGGAGTAACTCTTAGAGATCGTCAACGTAACCGAGACTACGCAGCGCACGTTCGTCATCGGCCCAGCCGGATTTCACTTTCACCCACAGCTCAAGGTGGACAGGCGCTTCGAACATTTCCTGCATGTCTTTACGCGCTTCAATCCCGATGGTTTTGATCTTGGCCCCTTTGTTGCCAATCACCATCTTCTTCTGCCCTTCACGCTCAACGAGAATCAAACCATTGATGTCATAACCGCCGCGTTCGTTAGAGACGAAACGTTCGATCTCCACGGTCACGGAGTACGGCAGTTCAGCACCGAGGAAACGCATCAGTTTTTCACGGATGATTTCAGACGCCATAAATCGCTGCGAGCGATCGGTGATGTAATCTTCCGGGAAGTGATGGGTCGCTTCAGGCAGATGCTTACGCACGATTGCTGCGATAGTGTCGACATTCAGCCCGGTTTCGGCAGAGATCGGTACGATATCGAGAAAATTCATCTGGCTTGCCAGGAACTGCAGATGCGGCAGCAGATCGGCTTTCTCCTGCACGTTGTCCACTTTGTTCACCGCGAGGATCACCGGCGCTTTAACGTCACGCAGCTTATTGAGCACCATTTCATCGTCCGGCGTCCAGCGGGTGCCTTCAACGACAAAAATCACCAGCTCAACGTCGCCAATGGAGCTGCTCGCCGCTTTGTTCATCAGGCGGTTAATGGCGCGTTTTTCTTCCATATGCAGACCCGGAGTATCGACGTAGATCGCCTGATACGCGCCTTCAGTATGGATACCCACAATGCGGTGACGGGTTGTCTGCGCTTTGCGGGAAGTGATGGAGATTTTCTGCCCCAACAATTTGTTCAGCAATGTGGATTTGCCAACGTTCGGACGTCCGACGATAGCAATAAATCCGCAGTAACTTTTATCGATGCTCATTCCAGCTCCAGTTTTTTCAACGCCTGTTCGGCGGCAGCCTGTTCAGCCTTACGACGGCTTGAACCTGTGCCAACCACCGGTTCGCTCAGGCCGCTAACCTGGCAGTGGATAGTAAATTCCTGATCGTGCGCTTCGCCACGTACCTGAACTACCAGATAAGTTGGCAGAGGCAGATGGCGCCCCTGCAAATATTCTTGCAAGCGCGTTTTCGGATCTTTTTGTTTATCGCCTGGGCTAATTTCGTCCAGACGGGTTTGATACCAGTTAAGGATTAATTTCTCGACGGTCTGAATATCGCTGTCGAGGAATACGCCGCCAATTAATGCTTCGACGGTGTCAGCAAGAATCGACTCGCGACGAAATCCACCGCTTTTAAGTTCACCCGGCCCTAAACGTAAGCACTCGCCTAACTCAAATTCGCGTGCCAGTTCAGCCAGCGTATTGCCACGAACCAGCGTGGCGCGCATCCGGCTCATATCGCCTTCATCCACACGAGGGAAACGGTGATACAGCGCATTGGCGATAACGTAGCTCAAAATAGAGTCGCCTAAAAATTCTAAACGCTCGTTATGTTTGCTGCTGGCACTACGATGGGTTAATGCCTGCTGCAACAGCTCCTGATGATTAAAAGTGTAGCCCAGCTTCCGTTGAAGCCGATTAATTACGATGGGGTTCATGCGATACCAATAAATAAATGCGTCAACAATTCAGCACACGAAACAGACCTGATATGCAGGGTTCTGCTAACAGCTTTGCAGCAGTTTCAGTTGACCTGTATATGGGGACCAACGCTGTTTCGTGTGCCGTGGCGACCTGGAGGTGCCAACCTTAAACTTCGGGGGAATATTCTATACACAACGACGGGGGATGTCGTTAGTCACGGGAGATTTATCTCATAAATAATTCACGTTGTCGCCATAACGGCGACAACGTGAACGAAGATAAGCTATTAATGGATGCCGCCAATACGACTTAAGCGCACACCAGTCGGCCATTCGCCTTCTTGCTTATCGAAACTCATCCAGATAGCCGTTGCCCGACCGACCAGATTCGCTTCCGGCACAAAGCCCCAGTAACGGCTGTCCGCGCTGTTGTCGCGGTTGTCACCCATCATGAAGTATTGACCCGGCGGAACAATCCAGGTTGCCAGTTGTTGTCCTGGCTGCTGGTAATACATCCCCACCTGATCCTGCGCAATCGGCACGGTCAGGATACGATGCGTTACATCGCCCAGTGTCTCTTTACGTTCAGAAAGACGAATTCCATTTTCTTTGGTTTCGTTTTTCGGCACCTCAAAGAATCCGCTGGTTGCTTCCCCGCCGTTACGACGCGAGAAGGTCTGAACGAAATCGCTCGGTTCCACGTTTGAGTAGGTGACCGGCAGCGCGTTTTCACACGCCTGACCGGAACTGCATCCCGGGTGAATAGTCACCTCTTTCGCAACCGGATCGTAAGTGACTTTATCGCCCGGTAAACCCACCGCACGCTTGATGTAATCAAGCTTTGGATCTTCCGGGTATTTAAAGACCACGATATCGCCACGTTTCGGATGACCGGTTTCGATCAGCGTTTTCTGGTAGATAGGATCTTTAATGCCGTAAGCAAACTTCTCTACCAGAATAAAGTCACCGATTAACAGAGTCGGCATCATCGAACCTGACGGGATCTGGAACGGTTCATAAATAAACGAACGCACAATCAATACGATAGCCAGCACCGGAAATACAGAAGCGCCGGTTTCGAGCCAACCTGGCTTCGGCGCAACTTTTTTCAGCGTTGCTTTATCCAGTGAGTCCCCGGCAGCTGCTTGTGCTGCTGCCTGACGTTCCCGCCGTTTAGGTGCGAAAAAGAATTTATCCACGCACCACAAAATGCCCGTCACCAGTGTGGCAATCACCAGAATCAGGGCAAACATATTCGCCATGCCAACTCCTAATGGTTATTTGTTGTCTTTGCCGACGTGCAGAATGGCGAGGAACGCTTCCTGCGGCAGTTCGACGTTACCGATCTGCTTCATGCGTTTCTTACCTTCTTTCTGCTTCTGCAGCAGCTTTTTCTTACGGCTGATATCGCCGCCATAACATTTAGCCAGTACGTTTTTACGCAGCTGTTTCACGGTGGAACGCGCAATGATGTGCGTTCCAATCGCAGCCTGAATGGCGATATCAAACTGCTGGCGGGGGATCAGATCTTTCATCTTCTCCACCAGCTCGCGACCACGGTTTTGCGAATTATCACGGTGGGTGATCAACGCCAGCGCATCAACACGTTCACCGTTGATTAAAACGTCAACACGCACCATGTCGGACGCCTGGAAGCGTTTGAAGTTGTAATCCAAAGACGCATAACCACGCGAGGTAGATTTCAGGCGATCGAAGAAGTCGAGTACCACTTCCGCCATAGGGATCTCATACGTCAGTGCCACCTGGTTACCGTGATAAACCATGTTGGTCTGTACGCCGCGTTTTTCTACGCATAGCGTAATGACGTTACCAAGATACGCCTGCGGCAGCAGCATGTGACACTCTGCTATCGGTTCGCGCAATTCATAGATGTTATTCACCGCTGGCAGCTTGGATGGGCTGTCGACGTAGATAACTTCTTTCGCCGTAGTTTCTACTTCATACACTACTGTCGGAGCGGTAGTAATCAGGTCAAGGTCGT
>NZ_AEJZ01000031.1:0-12246 GCF_000208525.1 Escherichia sp. TW14182 | reverse complement strand
ACTATCAGTAAGTTGGAGTCACTACCAAGGGAGAGATTTACACATAATAATTTTCACTATGTTCTCTGTACCTGATTTTTATTAACTATTACACGGAATTACCAACAACCAGGGTTTATTAATATAATTAAAAGGTTTAAACATGAATAAAATAAAGAATTATCGGTGGCATATGATTGCCCTCGTATGCTTTATCACTGTAATCAATTATCTGGACAGAACGGCGTTAGGTATTGCAGCTCCAACTATTATGGAGACAACTGGAATAACCAAAGAGCAATATTCATGGATTGTCAGTGCATTCCAGTTGGCCTATACATTAGGGCAACCGGTAATGGGCTTCTTTATTGATACCGTGGGTTTGAAGTTAAGTTTTGCGATATGTGCCGCAGTCTGGGGGCTGGCAACAATGGGCCATGCGCTGACCGGAACATGGTCAGGTCTGGCATTTATGCGCGCCCTGATGGGTTTCAGCGAAGCGTCAGCCATTCCGGCGGGTGTAAAAACCGCATCAACATGGTTCCCGGCAAAAGAGCGTGGCGTGGCGACAGGTGTTTTCAATATGGGCACCTCACTCGGCGCGATGCTTGCACCACCGTTGATTGCCTGGTGCATTATGTTTCATAGCTGGCAATTTGCGTTTATTGTCTCAGGTAGCCTTGCTTTGCTCGCGGCTTTATTTTGGTTCTTTTGTTATAAAGATCCGAAAGATGCCAAACGCCTTTCTGATGAAGAGCGCCACTATATTGAATCAGGGCAAGAACAGCATCTTAAAACAGATAAGAAAGAAAAAACGTCAATCAAGCATATCCTCAGCCAACGTAATTTCTGGGGGATTGGCATCGCGCGTTTTCTCGCTGACCCGGCATGGGGAACCATTAACTTCTGGGTGCCGATTTTCTTCGTCGAAACGCTGCATTTTAGCCTGAAAGAAATTGCCATGTTCGTCTGGCTGCCTTTCCTGCTGGGCGACCTTGGCTGTTTAGCCAGTGGTTTTGTCGCGAAGTTCTTCCACGATCGCGGCGTGAGTTTAATTAACTCACGAAGAATTACCTTCACTATTGCAGCCGTCATTATGATGACGATTGGTCTGGTGAGTATTGTCGAAAATCCCTACATTGCCGTATTACTGATTAGTATTGGCGCGTTCTCGCATCAATGTCTTTCTACTGTAGCAGCAACTCTGGGTGGCGATCTGTTCAAAAAAGACGAAGTCGCTACCGCAGTGGGTATGGCAGGAGCCTGTGCGTGGAGCGGTCAGTTGATTTTCAACCTGTTCATCGGGGCATTCGTTCACATTATCGGCTTCGCGCCGTTCTTTATTGCCCTGGCTTTCTTTGACATTATTGGCGCTATTGCGTTATGGACGCTTATCAAAGTTAAAGATGAAGAACCGCAAGTACAGTTAGCGACAAGCTAATAAATAGATATCAGAGCGTTATATTGTCAGTTGTAACGCTTTCGCTATAAAGCAAAACGCCGACCAATGGTCGGCGTTTTTACGTCTCGTTGAATAACGAATTATTCAGCTACTACGTTTACGATCACTTTCGCGAATACTTCGCTGTGAACCTGGAAGCTCACTTCGTGTTCGCCAGTGGTACGCAGAACGCCGTTCGGCAGACGAACTTCGCTCTTAGCCACTTCAACGCCAGCTGCAGTTACAGCGTCAGCGATGTCGCGAGTACCGATGGAACCGAACAGCTTACCTTCGTCGCCAGCTTTAGACGCGATGGTAACAGTTTCCAGTGCATTGATTTTCTCAGCGCGAGCATTAGCAGCTGCCAGAACTTCAGCCAGTTTAGCTTCCAGTTCAGCGCGACGTGCTTCGAAGAATTCAATGTTTTTCTTGGTAGCTGGAACAGCTTTACCCTGCGGTACCAGGAAGTTACGAGCATAGCCCGCTTTAACGTTTACCTGATCACCCAGGCTACCCAGGTTTGCTACTTTATCAAGCAGAATAACTTGCATTACCTTATCCTCTCAAAGTCGTATTAATGGACCGTGACCGATTACTGATGGCGATCAGTGTACGGCAGCAGGGACAGGTAGCGAGCGCGTTTGATAGCGCGAGCCAGCTGACGCTGGTATTTTGCACGGGTACCGGTGATACGGCTTGGGACAATCTTACCGCTTTCGGTGATGTAGTTTTTCAGCGTAGCGATATCTTTATAGTCGATCTCTTGAACGCCTTCCGCGGTGAAACGGCAGAACTTGCGACGACGGAAATAACGTGCCATATGGCTAGTCTCCAGAATCTATCAATTCAATCTGCTCGGCATGCAAAACCATTTTGCTCAGTCCGTTCTTTGCCTTGTGGCATGAAATGAACCCCTGAACGGTTATGCGACTGCCGACCGTTATACTGTGAGTAATGGCCTGGTTTTCGTGTCCGCTAACAATAACGGGCATTTGGCACCACGCCTGCCGGTGAAAACCGGCTTCCTCCTGCACAGAACGATGCTCAAGCACGAACTGGCAGTGAGGAATTCCTGATGGACTGACCTTTCGAAGGGGAGTCCTGCACACGGTGCCGGACAACACCAGACGGTTGGTCATCAGAAATTACTCTTCAGAATCCCCAGCTTCAGCATCATCAGCGGTTTCGTTTGCGAAATCATCGCGACGCTCACGGCGCTCGTCTTTCGCTTTAACCATCGGAGATGCTTCGGTAACAGCGTGCTTGGTACGCATAACCATGCTGCGGATAACGGCATCGTTGAAGCGGAAGGTAGTTTCCAGCTCATCGATCACTTCCTGCGGAGCTTCAACGTTCATCAGAACGTAGTGTGCTTTGTGCAGTTTGTTGATCGGGTAAGCCAGCTGACGGCGGCCCCAGTCTTCCAGACGGTGGATCTTGCCTTCTGCACCAGTGATGGCAGCAGTGTAGCGCTCGATCATGCCCGGAACCTGTTCGCTCTGGTCAGGATGGACCATAAAAACGATTTCGTAATGACGCATCGAATTGCTCCTTACGGATTATTCAGCCTCCTGTCTGGGTCAGCCGAATCCCGGGGAGGCAAGGAACGTGTTAAAGGTCGGCTGAAAAATGACGCGTTATAGTACTGGTATGCTCCGTTAAACTCAAGGCCAGCCGACAAATAAATCTCATCTTTCACCAAATCGTACTAACCCGCTGATTTGAAGTTCATCACATTCCATTACGGTATTTTTTTGAACAACTGCATCAGAAATGGTCACCATCAACTTCTTTATCATTGATTAAAATTAAATCAGAAGATCATCACAGAGGAGCGCGTACAAAGACAGCCGTCGAGGAGGTATCTATGTTCAGTCGTGTTTTAGCCCTTCTGGCTGTGCTTTTGCTAAGTGCAAATACATGGGCAGCTATTGAAATTAATAACCACCAGGCCAGAAATATGGACGATGTGCAAAGCTTAGGCGTGATTTATATCAATCATAATTTCGCCACTGAGAGTGAAGCACGTCAGGCATTAAATGAAGAGACCGATGCGCAGGGCGCAACGTACTACCACGTGATTCTAATGCGGGAACCGGGGAGTAACGGCAACATGCACGCCAGCGCGGATATTTATCGCTAGCACCAGGTATAACCAACGAAATATTGCCATAGTTTGCTTTGCCCCCTTCTCAGGGGGCTTTTTTACGCGGACATTCAACGAATAACGACTTCCGGGTCCGGCTCATGGGTAATGCGATTACGTAAGTCGCGGCGCATTATTTCTATTACCCAGAACCAGAAAATATGCCCAAGAATTTCAGAGGCATATTCGTCGAAAGGCAGTTGACTGAGTGGTGGCGTTAAATTCAGCGCCGGGCAAAAAATACCGTGAACTGCTACTGTCACAATAAGCCCTGCTAATACCCCCTGCCATAATTTCACTTTCGGGAAAATTTCCGCGACCACACAATAGCCTATCGCAAAAACCAGTGAGAAGATGATATGCGTTACCATTACCGGGTTAATGATATGTTCCGAGAATGTATACACCGTTTGTGTTGGATCGATGCCTAAATAATCCCGTAAAAAGATATACGGCGGATTAAATTCATCACGACCACCGGAAAATGTGCGTGGCGGCAACGGAACTTCTGCTCCCCATTTAACAAATGCCGAAATAATTCCTGAAAGAACCCCCACCAGTAACGCCACGCCATACCGGCGACGTTGCGGATCAGTTCTGACAAACAATCCACTGATAGTCATAAAAACACCTGTTGTTTATACGATTTTTTAACTGAAGAGGCCCCGGAATCAGACCAATTACATCCCTCAGGAGGTAATAATTCCGGGGCGCACTGATTACTTCTGCCCGTAATAGGCGTTGGGCCCGTGCTTACGCATGAAGTGTTTGTTCATGAGATAACTGTCGATGTGATTCAGTTGTGGGTTAATGCCGCGCGCAATCCACGCCATTTTTGCCACTTCTTCCATCACCACCGCGTTATGCACCGCATCGTGAGCATCTTTCCCCCAGGCAAATGGCCCGTGCTGATACACCACAATTCCCGGCGTATGCAGCGGCTCGGCATCGCCCAGCGTTTCGATAATCACTTTGCCGGTGTTCAGTTCATACTCGCCCTGCACTTCTTCTTCGCTTAATCCACGCGTACACGGGATGTCGCCAAAGAAGTAATCGGCGTGCGTGGTGCCTAACGCAGGGATAGCCAGCCCCGCCTGCGCCCATGCGGTGGCATGTGTAGAGTGGGTATGGACAATACCGCCAAGCGACGGGTAACGACGGTAGAGTTCGAGATGCGTTGCGGTATCTGAAGAGGGACGATACCGCCCGTCTACCACTTCACCGCTCATATCAACCACCACCATATCGTCTGCTTTCATGGTTTCGTAGGCGACGCCGCTGGGCTTGATCACCACCAGCCCGCGTTCGCGGTCAATGGCGCTGACGTTGCCCCAGGTAAAGGTCACCAGCCCGTAACGCGGCAGATCCATGTTGGCTTCAAACACCTGCTGTTTCAGCTTTTGCATTATGCCGCCTCCACCATGCCTGCTTTGGCCATGCGCGCTTTCACCCAATCACGCGCTTTTGCCACTTCCGCCGCCGGGTCCTCCGCCGTTTCGCTCCACATCTCAATCAGGTACGGCCCGCAATAGCCACTCTGTTTGAGCGTTTCGAAGCAACGTTCGAAATCCACAACGCCTTCGCCAAACGGTACGTTTTTGAAGACGCCCGGTTTGGTGTCTTTCACATGCACCGCGACGATATGCCCTATTCCAGCCTGCAATTCCATCTGCACGTCGTTGTCCCACGCCGACAGGTTGCCGATATCCGGGTAGAGCTGGAACCATGGGTTGTTGAGATAGTGTGCGTAACCCAGCGCCTTACTGATGGAATTCATCAGGGGATAATCCATGATCTCCATCGCCAGCGTCACCTGCGCGCGACTCGCCATCTCAACGCTCTCTTTCAGGCCGTCACGGAAACGACGACGCGTTTCGTTATTGGCTTCCTGGTAGTAAACGTCATAGCCCGCCAGTTGGATCACGCGAATGCCGACGTCCTGCGCGAACTGGATAGCTTTGCGCATAATTTCCAGCCCCTGCGCCCGCACCGCGTCATCTTCACTGCCCAACGGGAAACGACGGTGGGCAGAAAGGCACATAGACGGCACGCGCACGCCGGTTTCAACAATCGCATTCACCAGCGCCAGACGCTGTTCGCGGCTCCAGTCGAGGCGCGACAGGCGATCGTCCGTTTCATCCACCGACATCTCGACAAAATCGAAGCCTAACGTTTTTGCCAGTTGCAGCCGTTCCAGCCAGCACTCCCCGGCGGGGAGTGCTTTTTCATAGATGCCAAGCGGGATTTGTTTGGACAACATATCCGCTCCTTAGCCCCACAGTTCGGCGATGGAACGTTTGAACTGACGCGCGGCTTCAACCGGAGACGCAGCGTCACGGATGCTGCGACCTGCGATAAACACATGAATCGGAATACCTTTGAACAGCGGCAGATCTTCCAGCGCCAGGCCACCGGTGACGGTTACTTTGAAGCCCATATCGGAAAGACGTTTGATCGCGGTAATGTCCGCTTCGCCCCACGCCACGCCTGCGGCCTGCGCGTCACGGCTGCGGTGATATACTACTTGCTGAATGCCTGCATCGCGCCACTGCTGCGCCTGTTCCCAGGTCCAGTAACCGGTCAGTTCGATCTGTACGTCACCGTTAAACTCTTTTGCCACGTCCAGCGCGCCTTTGGCGGTATTGATATCCGCACAGCAAATCACGGTCACCCAGTCAGCGTTGGCTTCAAAACACATACGAGAAAGAATTTTGCCCGCATCGGCAATTTTGGCGTCTGCCAGCACAATTTTATGTGGGTAGAGTGCTTTCAGATCGCGAACCGCACGCACGCCTTCGCCTACGCAAAGAATGGTGCCCACTTCGATAATGTCGACTTCTTCAGCAATCAGGCGAGTGGTTTCGTAGGCGCTATCCATAGTCTGGTTGTCCAGCGCGACTTGCAACATGGGTAATGACATCTTCAATTCCTTCTTAAGCAGCCGCGTTGGTGCGGTCAATTAAATCCAGTACTTCCTGCTCGGTACGGCAGGCACGTAAACGGTCGAAATTCTCTTCATCTTCAAACAGGTTGACGATTTGCATGATGCCCACTTCCTGGTGAGTGTTGGCATCGACCGCCGCCATCGTGATGAGGATATCTACCGGGTCGTTATCTTCGTGGTTGAACTCCAGTGGCTTTTTCAGCGTCACCAGTGCAAAGCCGGTTTTTTTGACGCCCTCTTCCGGGCGTCCGTGCGGCATTGCCAGGCCTGGCGCGAGCACAAAGTACGGGCCGTGCTGTTCAACCGCATCCAGAATCGCCTGGTAGTAACGCGGCTCGACAATGTCCGCCGCCACCAGCAGATCAACACCAATTTTTACCGCTTCCTGCCAGGTTTCAGCCTCAGCCTGTAGACGGATGGATTTATTTTCCGCCAGCGAATCACGTAATTTCATAGCGCGCCCTTACTTCACGTCCTGCGGGAAATGCTCTTTGATCACTTCCAGCAGTTTCGGGCCAAAGTCGGCAGGAGAGAGCATGTTGCGCACGCCAACCACATATTTGTTGCCAGTAACGGTGATTTCACCCGCGATATGTGTGGATGCGATGATGATATCCGCACCGCTCAACTCGCTTTTGTATTCGCCAACCGCGCAGCTATTTACCGTGTGGTCGATGTTCGACTGGGTTAAAAACTGATCCACTTTCATCTTCATGATCATGGAACTGCCTTGTCCGTTGCCACACACAGCCAGAATACGTACGGTCATAATCAAAACTCCTTATTAAGCAGACTGTTCTGCCAGTTGTTTTTCTGCATCTTCTTCTGCGCGCAGTGCGCGGCCAGCGAAGAACATATAAGCCAGTGCAATGACGATGATGACGGCCATAAAGGCGATACCGATGGAGAAGAAGCCCTGCATCATTGGCGGCGCCAGAATCGACCAGTCCGCCATCCCCATCCAGGCGCTCATACCGGTGAGTTTCACCGCCCAGACACAGCCGAAGATTTCAATCATCCCCATCACCAGACAAATCTTCAGCGCCGCGCGCCAGCCACCGAAGTGGTTAGCGAACACGCCGATGGTGGCGTTGGAGAAGAACATTGGGATAAAGCCAGGAATAATCAGGATCGAAGAGCCACAGGCGACCAGGATGCCAACCGCAATCAACTGACCGATGGTGCCCCACATAAAGCCCCAGACCACGGCGTTCGGCGCGAAGCTATAGATAGCCGCACAGTCAATCGCCAGAACCGCACCAGGGATCAGTCGCTGGGAGATACCGTTAAATGCTTCAGAGAGTTCCGCCACAAACATGCGCACGCCCTGAGTGATGATGAAAATCGCTACCGCAAAGGAGAAACCGGTTTGCAGGATGTAGACCGTCCAGTGCACTTTGCCTGCCATCGCCTGTACGGTGTCGATACCGAAGGAGAGCAGAATGGCGCCAAAGAAGATGGTCATCACAATCGCCGTGGAGACGATGTTATCGTGGAAAATGTTCAACCAGCCCGGCAATTTGAGGTCTTCAACGCTCTCCTCTTTTTTGCCCAGGAACGGCGCGACTTTATAAGCAATCCATGATGCAAACTGCTGCTGGTGACCAATGGAGAAACCGCAGCCGTCCGTCACTTCCTGAGTCGGCTTGTACATCATGTTGGAGGTGATGCCCCAATAGAGCGAAACCAGAATCGCAGTGCAGATAATGGTCGTCCACATGGAGTAGCCGAAAATAAACAACGTAACGGCAATCAGCCCGGCCTGCTGGAACATAATGTGGCCGGTCAGCATGATGGTGCGAATGCCGGTAATACGACGCAGCAGCACGTAACAGATGTTCAACGCCAGAGCCAACAGCACCGCGTACCCCACCCAGCTATAGGCATCGCCCATACGCTCGATAGTGGCCATCATTGAGGCATAGGTATCTGAAATCGCACCGTTAATGCCATAAACTTCCGACATTTTCGCCACCACCGGTTTGAAGGTGCTGGTCAGGATGCCGGACCCTGCCTGCAACAACATGAAACCAATTATGGTTTTAATCGTGCCTTTAATAATCACGCTGACACTTTTGCGCAGTAGGATGTAGCCCAAACAGGTCACAATACCCAGCAGTAACGGGGCATTGGTCATGACCTGGTTAAAAAACACGGTAAAGATGTTGTAGAGGATCTCCATAACGATCTCCTGAAGAAGAGGTAACCGGGTATTCCACACACCCGGAATGTTGTGCACTCACTCTAATTTTCAAAAGTAATCACAACAAGATTATTTATGATTAAATGTGACGCGGCACGCAAATAATTCCACAACGAAAGTATGTGATTCACATAAAGAAACAATTAATCATTTAAATTCATTCGGTTAATTTGTTTACACATTCCATTAAATCTTTCCACAGCCAAAATTCACAACAACTCACCAGGCCGAAAGTCAAAAAATGGTCATTGCCTTCCTGAAAAAATAGTGTCAGGATTAATCAAAACCAATCAATTATTGATTCAAATTGAACCATCATGAAGGTAAATGGCGATGAGTAAAGTGAAAAGTATCACCCGTGAATCCTGGATCCTGAGTACTTTCCCGGAGTGGGGTAGCTGGCTGAATGAAGAAATTGAACAGGAGCAGGTCGCACCAGGCACATTCGCGATGTGGTGGCTCGGCTGTACCGGGATCTGGTTGAAATCAGAAGGTGGCACCAACGTTTGCGTCGATTTCTGGTGCGGTACTGGCAAACAAAGTCACGGCAACCCGCTGATGAAACAGGGTCACCAGATGCAGCGCATGGCGGGCGTGAAAAAACTGCAACCAAACCTGCGTACCACGCCGTTTGTTCTTGATCCGTTTGCGATTCGCCAGATCGACGCGGTGCTGGCGACTCACGATCACAACGATCATATCGACGTGAACGTGGCAGCCGCCGTGATGCAGAACTGCGCTGATGACGTACCGTTTATCGGGCCGAAAACCTGCGTGGATTTATGGATTGGCTGGGGCGTGCCGAAAGAACGTTGCATCGTGGTCAAACCGGGCGATGTAGTAAAAGTGAAAGACATTGAAATTCATGCGCTTGACGCTTTCGACCGTACTGCACTGATCACTCTGCCTGCGGATCAAAAAGCGGCTGGCGTACTGCCGGACGGCATGGACGATCGCGCGGTGAACTACCTGTTCAAAACGCCTGGCGGCTCCCTGTATCACAGTGGCGATTCCCACTACTCTAACTACTATGCGAAACATGGTAACGAGCATCAGATCGATGTGGCGTTAGGCTCGTACGGTGAGAACCCACGCGGTATTACCGACAAAATGACCAGTGCCGATATGCTGCGTATGGGTGAAGCCCTTAATGCGAAAGTGGTTATCCCGTTCCACCACGATATCTGGTCAAACTTCCAGGCCGATCCGCAAGAGATCCGCGTGCTGTGGGAGATGAAAAAAGATCGTCTGAAATATGGCTTCAAGCCGTTTATCTGGCAGGTTGGCGGCAAGTTCACATGGCCGCTGGATAAAGACAATTTCGAGTACCATTATCCGCGCGGTTTTGACGATTGCTTCACCATTGAACCGGATCTGCCGTTCAAATCGTTCCTGTAATCTGTCGCTTATACCGGATAGCGTAAAGATGTTCGCGCTATCCGGCGTAGTATTTTCTGGCTATTTCAAATATCATCTAAAAAAATCAAATTTTATCGGAATAGCTCATGACTGAAGCACAAAGACATCAAATTCTCCTGGAAATGCTCGCACAACTGGGCTTTGTGACTGTTGAGAAAGTCGTTGAGCGTCTGGGAATTTCCCCTGCTACCGCGCGACGCGATATCAATAAACTCGACGAAAGCGGCAAACTGAAAAAAGTGCGCAATGGCGCAGAAGCGATTACCCAGCAGCGACCGCGCTGGACGCCGATGAATCTGCATCAGGCGCAAAATCACGATGAAAAGGTACGTATCGCCAAAGCGGCCTCACAACTGGTCAACCCAGGCGAAAGCGTGGTCATTAACTGCGGTTCCACCGCGTTCCTGCTCGGACGGGAAATATGTGGCAAGCCGGTGCAAATCATCACTAATTACCTACCTCTGGCGAATTACCTGATCGATCAGGAACATGAAAGCGTGATCATCATGGGCGGGCAATATAACAAAAGTCAGTCCATCACCTTAAGTCCACAGGGCAGCGAAAATAGTCTCTATGCCGGGCACTGGATGTTTACCAGTGGCAAAGGGCTGACCGCAGAAGGGTTATATAAAACCGATATGCTGACAGCAATGGCAGAGCAGAAGATGCTGAGCGTGGTAGGGAAACTGGTGGTACTGGTTGATAGCAGTAAGATTGGCGAACGCGCGGGAATGCTTTTTAGCCGTGCCGATCAAATCGATATGCTGATCACCGGCAAAAATGCTAACCCGGAAATCCTGCAACAACTGGAAGCGCAAGGGGTCAGCATTCTGCGTGTTTAAAGATGCTGCCGGAAAAATGTCACGGCGGTATCTAACGCCTCAGGTGTAATACGGTGGCGCACGCCTGGCTGCCATGAACAGGTTAACTGTTTATCCCGTCCCGTTTCTTTTAATGCCTGCTGCAAACGTAGTGATTCGTCGGCAGGCACGACGTCGTCGTCAAGGCCATGCCACAGCAGGAGCGGCCTGTCCCCGAGTTGTTCCAGGTGGTTTGTTGCTTCCCACTCCAACAGTGGCGCGATAATGTTATTAAATTCATTCTGCTGTGCTGCGGTTTCGGGTATTAGCGGCGGAAACAGAGAACGGGCAAGCGATGAGAAATAGCCCGATCCCATCATGCTGGCGGTACATTTCACCGTGGGGTGGCGAGCGGCAATCCCCAGCGCCGTCATCGCGCCCATCGATGCGCCACCAACCGCCAGGCGTTCATCAAGCAGCCATTTTTCTTCGGCTATTGCCGCACGTAAGGTAGTGAATTCCTGCATACTTTGTAGCAAGATTTGCCAGAATTGATTTAACCGTCGCGGTGCGTCGCCACTAAAACGGCTACCGTGATCGGGCGCATCCGGCATAATCACCCGCAAACCAGCCTGTGCCAACGCGACGGCAAAATAGCTATACACCAGGCTGGATGAAGTAAAACCGTGATAAAAAATCACGCATGGTAACGGTGTTTCTTTTTGCCCTGTGGGATAAGCGTGAAGAACGGGAATATCTGCCAGCACGCGCGATTCTAATTCAATCATCTATTTCTCCTTTGGGTCTGGTATGACATGAACAAATCCTTAGCACAAGTTTCTGCTGGCAGTATTAGTTCATAATGTTGAGATGTGGATTACGCTTTCGCTAAGTTTTCATTCGAAAATCGCGTACTAGGTAACAATTCGGGAACATTCCCCCAAAGTTAAATTAATAAGGCACTACACTATGGTTAGCAGGAAACGTAATAGCGTTATTTCCCGGTTTGCCAGTTTATTATTGGTGTTGATGTTAAGCGCCTGTAGCGCACTGCAAGGTACGCCACAGCCAGCGCCGCCAGTAACGGATCATCCGCAAGAGATTCGCCGCGACCAAACCCAGGGGTTGCAGCGAATAGGTAGCGTAAGCACGATGGTTCGGGGCTCTCCGGATGACGCATTAGCAGAAATCAGAGCGAAAGCTGTCGCTGCAAAAGCTGATTATTACGTTGTCGTCATGGTGGATGAAACCATCGTGACAGGACAGTGGTATTCACAAGCCATTTTATACTCTAAATAATTCGAGTTGCAGGAA
>NZ_AEJZ01000032.1:0-5782 GCF_000208525.1 Escherichia sp. TW14182 | reverse complement strand
GCCTTGCAAACGGGATGTGTTCATATAAAGGATTATGGCCAGTTGAGCGTTATTTATCGCTTCTTACTGGCGAGCTACCTCGTTTGCGTGATGATAGCGATGGCTATGGGCCACGCGGGCGCGATTTTATCGTTCACGTTGACTTTCCCGCTGAAGTCACCCAGGCCTGGCAGACGCTGAAACACGACGCTGTGCTTATTGAAGCGATGGAAAGTCGTTCACTACGTTAAAAATTGCCCGTTTGTGAAATACCGTTGGCAAACGGGCATGACTCTTTACTTTTACTTCTGCCTTTTATTCCTTTCACACTTGTTTTTATGAAGCCCTTCACAGAATCGTTTTTCCACGATGCCGTCATCTACGATGATTGATGTTTACACAGGAACAGACTTTTTTGACCGGGACGAGTCGCGTTTGCTTACTGACGAGCTTTCCCTGCTAGCTGGAATGACCAATACAGGGCCATTATCCTGAATACACCTTCAGTTGTTGTGAATGCTATTGCTCAGCAGATCGGATGCACTCCGGTATCTCTTCCGCTTCAGGGACGGCAGGCTCCGCACCTTGTATCCTCCCGTTAAATCCGGGTGACAGAGCATATCAGTGGCTCCGTTGTTGTCGGTGAACACCAGGAATCCATACATTTGAATATGGCAACTGCATCTTGTGCAGAAGATAGAGCGTTGATTTTATTTAAGAACTGAAGGGGGGAGTATGATGTGCCTGATTTAACCTTTCAGACAAAATGGATTTTTTATGGCAGCAGGCGAGAATACTGAGCCGGGTAATACCGGCTATCACCGGTATGAAACTACCGGGGAGAACACGCACTACACCGATGTTTTATGCAGTGGAAAAGTCATCCGGTGCCGGCGGGTGCCGGTCAGAGGGATCACGCTGACGGTGGGGGTGTTCTTTGATGGTACCGGGAATAACCGGGCAAACGCAGACGATCTGCGGCTGGCGTATGCCCACTGCGCCGGTTTGGTCGGTGAGGAACGAGCCAGGGCGTGCGCGAAGTATGAAGAACACGCCAGAGAGGGGGCAGGCAACGCCAGCTGGCAGGGCGGCATCACCAATATTTCCCGGCTCAATGACCTTTACAAATCTGATACTGCCCTTGGTGAAGATGAGATGGAGGCGCAGGTGAAAGCCTACGTCAGCGGCATCGGGACGGCAGATGGGAAAAGCGACTCGTTGCTGGGGATGGGGCTGGGCAGCAGCCTTATCCGGCGGTTTGAGGGAGTGGTGACCAAGACCGATGAAGCTCTTGAGAAAATTGCTTCCGTACTGAATATATTTATCAGTCGTAACCGCGATAAAGCGGCGATCGCGAAGGTGCAGTTTGATGTGTTCGGGTTCAGTCGCGGCGCGGCAGCGGCACGGCACTTTGCCAACCGGGTGATGAACCAGGATACGGCGATAGTGGCTGCAATAGAGAACGGGCTGGATATGTCCAGATACCATGGAAAACCTGCGGGAGAGGTGCGCTTTCTGGGGCTTTTTGACACAGTGGCAGCCATCGGGAGCCTGCTGAATTTCTACGATATTAACGGACGCAGTAATCCTGGTGTCAACCTTGAGCTGCGTCCTTCCGTGGCGCAGAAGGTGTTTCAGATAAGCGCAATGCACGAGTGCCGTTATAACTTCAGTCTGAACAGCATCGCGGGGATGTGGCCGGAGCTGGCACTGCCGGGGGCGCATTCGGACATTGGCGGGGGCTACAACGCGGGCGAGGATGAGATTTCCCTGCTGACGATGCCGGACTTTGACGTGATACCGGAGAGCGCGGACGAGACGCAGACTGCGGTGTACCGTCAGGCGGAGAAGATGCGTCAGGCGCTGTTTTCACTGCCGGCGCTGAAGTACCTGATGCCACACGGTAAGGTGGAGACAAAAATGATTTCGTGGCCGCTGGTTAACCTTGACAAGGCTCGGGCGTTTATTTTTGAGAAGAAAGCCGGCGCGGCGGTGTTTATGACGCGCAGGGCGGTGCCGAACGACTGGGAAAAGGTGTGTATGCGGGTGATGCTCGATGCGGCACAGGACGCCGGGGTAATATTTGGAGATATTGACCCGCAAAACCCTGACACAGCTCTTCCTGCTGAGCTGGTTCCCCTGTGTGACAAAGCAACAGCCCAGGGGCGTGCGATCCGGCGTGGCGCAGAGCCGGAGGGCTTCACGGCGGAGGAGATGCGAACCATCGGGCGTTATCTGCACTGTTCGGCGAACTGGAACATCGACTCGGACCTGAGCCTGTGGGTGAGTCCGTCCTCGGGAGAGGTTTTTCTGCGAAACCACTATGCGCCGACTGACGACCGCTCGTTCGTGTGGCCGATGGCTCCGGGCAAAGGGTGGGTGCGGACGGTGTGGAGGATGGATGACCAGCAGCAGTGGGAAGACCGGGCGCGGGCGAACGTGGACGTGCTGGACGAACTGTTCTGAGGAGGAAGGGATGAGACGATTACCGCTGATGGTGGCCGTGCTGGGGGGCATTCTGCTTTCAGGCTGCCATGACCGCCGGGCAGGCGTAAAGACGCTGCTGGGAGACGGCGTGGAGCAGTGGGGAAAGAAGCTGCCTTACGATAACTGGAATTTTAGCTTTATATACCCGAAAAATCTGCCTGCACTAGTGACGATGGTGTACCTGGAGGACGGGGATATTCGGGAAAGTATCTTCCGTCGGTTAGATCCTATGGACATCAGTGATCTGAGTGTCGGGCGCTGGCATGATTTGATAGGGGGGTATGGCGGGTATTTTAACCGGGGAAAAGCACTGCCGGTACGAATGACGGTGTGCTGGGACTCGGTTATCGACAAGAAAGCGTATGAAACGGAGATCTGGTTCAGCCGGGAGACGTGGCAGCAGATGGCTACGGCATATCCTGACCCGTATCATCCTGGTAAACCTTACTACCGGAAGCGAATGGCTGTTGGTCTTGCTCCAGGCGGTACTGTACGGATCTGGCTTGAGGATAACGGGAACCCATCCGTACTCCAGCAACCAGCACGGCAGCTTACCCTGACGGGGGATGATATGCTGATATGCAAAGGGGTAACGAAACATCCTAACGGGTATGTTTATTACGGAAAGACACCAGATTTCATCAAAGGGAAAACCTATCCGTATGGCAACTGGTAGGGCATAACGATTAGAAAACTTAAAAGGATCTTCTTGAGATCCTTTTGAGCATCAATCTGATTGTTTTAACGGGTTAAACTTCAATACCGCGAACGCGCCAGAGAAATCAGTACGCTGATTGTCGAGTAAGGGGGCAAGAGCCAGCAATTGGCTGAAATCGAAGTGGGCGTGGCGTTATGAGGGAAAAATTATTCAAAGCGATCATATTATTCTGTTTAAACGTGCTCTTGGCGTGACCACCGGTATTCTGCTGTGGAACTTCCCGTTCTTCCTTATTGCCCACAAAATGTCGCCTGCTCTAGTGACCGGTAAACATGGCTTGCATGAGTACCTTCAAACCCAGGTAGTCTATTTACAGTCATAATGTGTAAAACAGGCGGAGGCATTTTTCTCCGCCTGTATCTGTCAGAGTTTGGCGAATTTTTCGAGAGTGCGAATAAGCTGGGTAACAAACCCATATTCGTTATCGTACCAGGCGACTGTTTTCACCAGTTGTAAATCGCCCACGGCGGTAATCTCCGTTTGCGTGGCATCAAACACCGAACCGAAATGGCTACCAATGATATCGGAAGAGACTATTTCTTCATCGGTATAACCAAATGACTCGTTATTGTTTGTCGCTTTTTTAAGCGCGTTGTTCACCTCTTCGGCAGTGACTTTTTTCCCGAGAATAGACACCAATTCGGTGACCGAACCTGTTTTCACGGGTACACGCTGCGCATGGCCTTTCAGTTTGCCGCTCAGTTCCGGGATCACCAGGCCAATGGCTTTTGCCGCGCCAGTGGTGTGGGGAATGATATTTTCTGCCGCCGCACGTGAAGCGCGTAGATCTTTACCACGCGGACCATCCACCAGTGACTGGGTGCCGGTATAGGCATGAATAGTCGTCATCGTGCCGACTTCTATTCCGAAACTGTCGTGCAAGGCTTTGGCCATCGGCGCAAGACAGTTGGTGGTGCATGACGCCACGGAAACAATGGTGTCGTTGCCATCCAGAGTGTCGTCATTGACGTTATAAACGATAGTTTTCATCTCACCGGCAGGGGCGGAAATCAGTACCTTCCTGGCGCCAGCATCCAGATGCGCCTGTGATTTTTCTGCAGAGGTATAAAAGCCTGTACATTCGACAATGATTTCTGCGCCTTTCGCTTTCCACGGAATATTTTTCGCCTCTTTTTCGGCGTAAACCGCAATGCTTTTCCCATCGACGATAAGTGAGTCTTCTGTGAAATCAACGCTCCAGGGGAACGGGCCGTAGTTTGAATCGTGTTTCAGCAGATAGGCGAGAATTTTCGGTGATGTGAGATCATTAATAGCGACAACGTCTATGTTGCTTTTGACCTCAAGTAATCGACGCAACACCAGTCGACCGATACGACCAAAACCGTTAATGCCAACTTTACTCATGGTTTTCTCCTGTAAGGAACTCTTGGGTGAAAATTGATCCTTTCCAGGCTTAGACCAGGATGGCGGGATGAGCAATCTACATTCGTGCAGCGAAACGTAACGTACTGAAAAAGGGCGAACAATATTTAATGAAATTTTAAGAAAAGCTGGTTATGTTAACGGAAAATTGTTTTAAAGCAGGAAATGTTATGGAAAAGAAATATTCAAGGTTACAAATTGGCATTCACTGGCTGGTCTTTTTGCTGGTTATTGCAGCGTATTGCGCAATGGAGTTTCGTGGCTTTTTCCCGCGAGCCGATCGGCCGCTCATCAACATGATCCATGTTTCCTGCGGCATTTCGATTCTCGTACTAATGGTGCTTCGTCTTGTGCTAAGACTGAAATACCCAACCCCGCCAATTGTGCCTAAACCGAAACCGATGATGACGGGGCTTGCGCATCTTGGGCATCTGGTCATTTACCTGCTGTTTATCGCGTTGCCACTGATTGGTATCGTGATGATGTATAACCGTGGCAATCCCTGGTTTGCGTTCGGTGTAACGATGCCTTACACATCAGAGCCAAATTTCGATCTGGTGGATATTTTAAAGTCGTGGCATGAAACGCTGGCAAATTTGGGATATTTCGTTATCGGGCTACATGCTGCTGCTGCATTGGCACACCACTATTTCTGGAAGGACAACACGCTTCTGCGCATGATGCCGCGTAAGCGTTCCTGACGACAATAAAAGAAAGCGCCTGTACTAAACCAGACCCGTGGTACAGGCGAAGAATACGGGTCTACATCGGAAGCATCTATTATATTTATTTGTATGACAAATAAAACCATAATTAGCCTTTATGTGTTTATCTGGATTATATTTAACCAATTTATCTTTCAGTTAAGATTGAAATCCAATTTCCTCAATTTTTGATCTCTCTAAGTGAAATCAAATCCACCAAGCGTATAACTTTTATACCGAACATAAAATTTGGTAAACAATGGAGGTTATATGAAAAAAATTGCACTTATCTTGTTTGTGGGAATGCTTGTTTCGTTTTATGCCGATGCCGGGCGCAAGCCGTGTTCTGGTTCGAAAGGTGGGATATCCCACTGTACTGCTGGTGGCAAATTTGTTTGTAACGATGGATCTATCAGCGCATCGAAAAAGACATGTACTAACTGAAAGGAAAAAAGGGGTGCCATGAGAAAATGAACCTGCCAGCCAGATGCGCGGGGAAAACTCCCCGCGC
>NZ_AEJZ01000033.1:0-7412 GCF_000208525.1 Escherichia sp. TW14182 | reverse complement strand
AAACCAAACCCCATGGTGCCGAGGCCACCGGAGTTGATCCAGCGACGCGGTTTGTCGAAAGGATAATAAAGTGCGGCGAACATCTGGTGCTGCCCGACGTCGGACGTAACGTAAGCATCCCCCTTCGTCAGTCGCCAGAGCGTCTCTATCACCGCCTGCGGTTTAATCTTTTCGCTCTGAGTGTCGTATTTCAGGCACTGGCGAGCGCGCCACTGTTCAATTTTCTGCCACCAGTCGCGGATCTCATCCAACGGTTGGTGAGCCGTTTCTTGTGCCAGCAACTCCAGCATTTGATCCAACACCAGCCGCGCATCGCCAACGATCGGGATGTCGGCGGTCACGGTTTTTGAGATAGAGGTTGGATCAATATCAATATGTAACACCGTCGCATTCGGGCAGTACTTTGCCAGATTGTTAGTAGTGCGATCGTCAAAGCGTACACCAACCGCAAAAATGACATCGGCATTATGCATTGTCATATTGGCTTCGTAAGTGCCGTGCATTCCCAACATTCCCAGCGCCTGACGATGCGTTGCCGGAAACGCGCCTAATCCCATTAATGACGAGACGACAGGAAGATTAAGTTGCTCAATAATCTGTTTGAGTTGTTGATGGCAAGCCGCAGTCACTGCGCCACCGCCTACGTAAACGACCGGTTTTTTCGCCGCAGCCAGCGTTTGTAGTGCACGTTTAATCTGCCCTTTATGACCCAACGTTGTCGGGTTATACGAGCGCATACTGACCGATTCCGGCCAGACGTAAGGTAATTTGTTCGCCGGATTAAGAATATCTTTCGGTAAATCAACCACCACCGGACCAGGACGCCCGCTTGCCGCCAGCCAGAAAGCCTTTTTCAGCACCTGCGGAATGTCTTCCGTTTGCTTAACCAGAAAACTGTGTTTAACCACCGGCCGGGAAATTCCCACCATGTCACACTCCTGAAAGGCATCGTAACCTATCAACGAGGTTGCCACCTGCCCGGAAAGGATAACCAGCGGAATGGAGTCCATATAGGCGGTGGCGATACCGGTAATTGCGTTGGTGGCTCCAGGACCCGATGTCACCAGCACAACGCCCACTTCTCCGGTCGCCCGCGCCAGGCCATCGGCCATATGTACCGCTGCCTGCTCATGACGAACTAATACGTGATCAATACCGCCCACGGTATGCAATGCATCGTAAATATCAAGGACCGCGCCTCCGGGATAACCGAATACTTGCTTAACGCCCTGATCGATAAGCGATCGGACGACCATCTCGGCTCCAGACAACATCTCCATGGCTTGCCTCACTATTTGGCGGAAAAAATGTGTAAAACACATTAACCGTCCGATCTTGCTTAAGCAATTGACAAGCAGAGTCACAAGCGTGAAGAAATAAGAATAAACAGGAGGAAAGGAGAAAATAAACGATAAAATAATCCAGAATGGCGGACAGAATTGATAATAAATCGGTCAAATTCGACCAGTTACAGCAATTTCTCTATTTTTTCATTATTTCTAAAATCAGGGCAAACACGTATTCAGAATAAAATTCTACATTTAATAAAAAATGCAGAATAAACCAGAATTACGCGCCTGATTTATTCTGCCTTTGTTTAACGTTTACAAATAGAGACTAATTGCTCTTCCATCCATTGATGGCCTTTATCACGCCCGGCAGCCTCATGCCAGGAGAGGTAACAGGTTCTGCTATTTTGTTTTAATGGCAGCGGTAATACCTGTAACTCTAAGGACTCAGCGAACTCTTCAGCCAGCCAACGCGGCGCAATAGCAACCAGATGCGTTTGCGACACCACGCTAAGAACGCTCATCATTGCCATGCCCTGATACGCGATACTGGCTTGCTTATCTACCGTGTCATACCACGGTTGACTAAATGACGCGAAACGATCAAGCGAAACCGCCGCATGTTGTTCGTTATAAACGTCATGTTTCAGTAATGGGCCTTTAATAGTCGGATGGTTCTTGCTGGCTACCAGCACCATTTCATCTTTAAATAATGGCACACTGGTAAATTCAGGACGATGGAAGTCTTCATAACTAATAACAAACTCCGTTTCCTGATAACGTAGCTGATGTTCGGTGTTCTGATTTAATGAAGACTTGAATATCACATGAATATTTGGCGCGATTTGCTCAATGTGATTATAAATCTGCGAGGTAAGAATGCTATCTAACGGGCTGCAAACGCAAAGATGGAATACACGTTCGCTGCTGGCCGGCTCAAAACCTGAACCTGGTAATTCGTTTTGCACTAATTGCAGCGCCTGACGCACAGAGCCAAAAAGTTGAAAAGCGCGGGCAGTCGGTTGGATACCACGCCCATAACGAACAAAAAGCTCGTCATTAAACATCACCTTCAGGCGTGCAACAGCGTTACTGACCGCAGGTTGCGACATGCCCAGAACATGCGCGGCACGGGTAATGTTCTGCTCCTGCATCACGGCATCGAAAACGGTTAATAAGTTTAGATCGACCATGCGTAGCTGTGGCTTACTTAACTCCGCAATTTCTGGATGATCTGTTTTTACCTCTGACATAGTTAACTCCACTGTCACACTTAACTCCCTTTCCCTTATTGGAATGCAGAGAAATAATCCTGAAAAATATGATTTACCATGCATATAAAATAAGAAAAAGAAAAATGCGTAAAATTAGGAAAACATAAAGATACGGGTTCTGATAAAAACAGAATCCATTGCCGTACGAAGAGTCATTCACCACAGCATAATAATCCATAATGTTTTTGTTGCGAAAACAATCTAATCATAAGTTCCGCGAATACTCAATCATCCAAAAAATGGATTAAACGTGCGCATTTAATAATTAATTTATATATTTGATGCATTAATTCTTAACATTAATCGATCAATAATATTCATAAAATCAATATCAAAACATTCACTCAAAATATAATTCAATACAAATCATCAGGATAGATAGGGTAAAGAATAAATTTCCTCCTTCTTACCTCATTGATTAAATGCCATAAATTATTCTGAAGTATGTCCACCAATGAAAGGTATGTGTTGTTAAGCAGAAATTAATATCGACTGTTTTAACCCGCGCAGCACAATTAGCTAATTCAACTCATGCAGAACTCACGCTGACGGGACGTTTTTGTTGCGTCAGGGTTGACATCCGTTTTTGTATCCAGTAACTCTAAAAGCATATCGCATTCATCTGGAGCTGATTTAATGACTCACATCGTTCGCTTTATCGGTCTACTACTAAACGCATCTTCTTTGCGCGGTAGACGAGTGAGCGGCATTCAGCATTAAGCCAGCACGCAGTCAAACAAAAAACCCGCGCCATTGCGCGGGTTTTTTTATGCCCGAAGCGAGGCGCTCTAAAAGAGATAAGGACCCAAACCATGAGCCAGCAAGTCATTATTTTCGATACCACATTGCGCGACGGTGAACAGGCGTTACAGGCAAGCTTGAGTGTGAAAGAAAAACTGCAAATTGCGCTGGGTCTTGAGCGTATGGGGGTTGACGTGATGGAAGTTGGTTTCCCCGTCTCTTCGCCGGGCGATTTTGAATCGGTGCAAACCATCGCCCGCCAGATCAAAAATAGCCGCGTATGTGCGTTAGCCCGCTGCGTGGAAAAAGATATCGACGTGGCGGCCGAATCCCTGAAAGTCGCCGAAGCCTTCCGTATTCATACCTTTATTGCTACCTCCCCAATGCACATCGCCACCAAGCTGCGCAGCACACTGGATGAGGTGATCGAACGCGCTATTTATATGGTGAAACGCGCACGCAATTACACCGATGATGTTGAATTTTCTTGCGAAGATGCCGGGCGTACACCGATTGCCGACCTGGCGCGAGTGGTCGAAGCGGCAATTAACGCCGGCGCCACCACCATCAACATTCCGGATACCGTGGGCTACACCATGCCGTTTGAGTTCGCCGGAATCATCAGCGGCCTGTATGAACGTGTACCGAACATCGATAAAGCCATTATTTCCGTGCATACCCACGACGACTTAGGCCTGGCGGTCGGCAACTCACTGGCGGCGGTACATGCCGGAGCGCGGCAGGTAGAAGGCGCGATGAACGGGATCGGCGAGCGTGCCGGTAACTGTTCGCTGGAAGAAGTGATCATGGCGATTAAGGTACGTAAGGATATTCTCAACGTCCACACCGCCATTAATCACCAGGAAATATGGCGCACCAGCCAGCTAGTTAGCCAGATTTGTAATATGCCGATCCCGGCAAACAAAGCCATTGTCGGCAGCGGTGCGTTCGCACACTCCTCAGGTATTCACCAGGATGGTGTGCTGAAAAACCGCGAAAACTACGAAATCATGACACCAGAATCTATTGGTCTGAACCAAATCCAGTTGAATTTGACCTCTCGTTCCGGTCGTGCGGCGGTGAAACACCGCATGGATGAGATGGGATATAAAGAAAGTGAATATAATTTAGACAACCTGTACGACGCGTTCCTGAAACTGGCAGATAAGAAAGGTCAGGTGTTTGATTACGACCTGGAGGCGCTGGCCTTCATCGGTAAACAGCAAGAAGAACCGGAGCATTTCCGTCTGGATTACTTCAGCGTGCAGTCTGGCTCTAACGATATCGCCACCGCCGCCGTCAAACTGGTCTGTGGCGAGGAAGTAAAAGCGGAAGCCGCCAACGGCAACGGCCCGGTCGATGCCGTCTACCAGGCAATTAACCGCATCACTGACTACAACGTCGAACTGGTGAAATACAGCCTGACCGCCAAAGGTCACGGTAAAGATGCGCTGGGTCAGGTGGATATTGTCGCCAACTACAATGGTCGCCGCTTCCACGGCGTCGGCCTGGCCACTGATATTGTCGAGTCATCCGCCAAAGCGATGGTACACGTGCTGAACAATATCTGGCGCGCCGCAGAAGTCGAAAAAGAGTTGCAACGCAAAGCTCAACACAACGAAAACAACAAGGAAACCGTGTGATGTCGAAGAATTATCATATTGCCGTATTGCCCGGAGATGGGATCGGGCCGGAAGTGATGACCCAGGCGCTGAAAGTGCTGGACGCCGTGCGCAACCGCTTTGCGATGCGCATCACCACCAGCCATTACGATGTAGGCGGCGCAGCCATTGATAACCACGGGCAACCACTGCCGCCTGCGACGGTTGAAGGTTGTGAGCAAGCCGATGCTGTGCTGTTTGGCTCAGTTGGTGGCCCGAAGTGGGAACATTTACCACCAGACCAGCAACCGGAACGCGGCGCGCTGTTGCCTTTGCGTAAGCACTTCAAATTATTCAGCAACCTGCGTCCGGCAAAACTGTATCAGGGACTGGAAGCGTTCTGCCCGCTGCGAGCAGACATTGCCGCTAACGGCTTCGACATCCTGTGCGTGCGCGAACTGACCGGCGGCATCTATTTCGGTCAGCCCAAAGGCCGCGAAGGTAGCGGACAATATGAAAAAGCGTTTGATACCGAGGTGTATCACCGTTTTGAGATCGAACGTATCGCTCGCATCGCGTTTGAATCTGCCCGCAAGCGTCGCCACAAAGTGACGTCGATCGATAAAGCCAACGTGCTGCAATCCTCTATTTTATGGCGGGAGATCGTTAACGAGATCGCCATTGAATATCCGGATGTCGAACTGGCGCATATGTACATCGACAATGCCACCATGCAGCTGATTAAAGATCCATCGCAGTTTGACGTTCTGCTGTGCTCCAACCTGTTTGGCGACATTCTTTCTGATGAGTGCGCGATGATCACTGGCTCGATGGGGATGTTGCCTTCCGCCAGCCTGAACGAACAAGGTTTTGGACTGTATGAACCGGCGGGCGGCTCGGCACCAGATATCGCAGGCAAAAATATCGCCAACCCGATTGCGCAAATTCTGTCACTGGCGCTGCTGCTGCGCTACAGCCTGGATGCCGATGATGCGGCTTCCGCCATTGAACGCGCCATTAACCGCGCATTAGAAGAAGGCATTCGCACCGGGGATTTAGCCCGTGGCGCTGCCGCCGTTAGTACCGATGAAATGGGCGATATCATTGCCCGCTATGTGGCTGAAGGGGTGTAATCATGGCTAAGACGTTATACGAAAAATTGTTCGACGCTCACGTAGTCTACGAAGCTGAAAACGAAACCCCGCTGTTATATATCGACCGCCATCTGGTACATGAAGTGACCTCACCGCAGGCGTTCGATGGCCTGCGCGCCCACGGTCGCCCGGTGCGTCAGCCAGGTAAAACCTTCGCCACCATGGATCACAACGTCTCTACCCAGACCAAAGACATTAATGCCTGCGGTGAAATGGCGCGCATCCAGATGCAGGAACTGATCAAAAACTGCAAAGAGTTTGGCGTTGAGCTGTATGACCTGAATCACCCGTATCAGGGGATCGTCCACGTGATGGGGCCAGAACAGGGTGTCACCTTGCCGGGGATGACCATTGTTTGCGGTGACTCACATACCGCCACTCACGGCGCGTTTGGCGCACTGGCGTTTGGTATCGGTACTTCCGAAGTTGAACACGTACTGGCAACGCAAACCCTGAAACAGGGTCGTGCGAAGACCATGAAAATTGAAGTCCAGGGCAAAGCTGCGCCTGGCATTACCGCGAAAGATATCGTGCTGGCGATCATCGGTAAAACCGGCAGCGCAGGCGGCACCGGGCATGTGGTGGAGTTTTGCGGCGAAGCAATCCGTGATTTAAGCATGGAAGGCCGCATGACTCTGTGCAATATGGCAATCGAAATGGGTGCGAAAGCTGGTCTGGTTGCGCCGGACGAAACCACCTTTAACTATGTCAAAGGCCGTCTTCATGCGCCGAAAGGCAAAGATTTCGACGACGCCGTCGCCTACTGGAAAACCCTGCAAACCGACGAAGGCGCAACTTTCGATACCGTTGTTACTTTACAGGCAGAAGAGATCGCCCCGCAGGTGACCTGGGGAACTAACCCAGGACAGGTGATCTCCGTTAACGAGAATATCCCTGATCCCGTTTCGTTTGCCGATCCGGTTGAACGCGCGTCGGCAGAAAAAGCGTTGGCCTATATGGGGCTGAAACCGGGTATTCCGCTGACCGAAGTGGCTATCGACAAAGTGTTTATCGGCTCCTGTACCAACTCACGTATTGAAGATTTACGCGCGGCGGCGGAAATCGCCAAAGGCCGGAAAGTCGCGCCAGGCGTACAGGCACTGGTGGTTCCCGGCTCCGGTCCGGTAAAAGCCCAGGCAGAAGCAGAAGGTCTGGACAAAATCTTTATTGAAGCCGGTTTTGAATGGCGCTTGCCTGGCTGCTCAATGTGTCTGGCGATGAACAACGACCGTCTGAATCCGGGCGAGCGTTGTGCCTCTACCAGCAACCGTAACTTTGAAGGCCGCCAGGGGCGCGGCGGGCGCACGCATCTGGTCAGCCCGGCAATGGCGGGCGCCCCCGGCGCGACCGGGG
>NZ_AEJZ01000034.1:0-2819 GCF_000208525.1 Escherichia sp. TW14182 | reverse complement strand
CCACCGTGACGCCGGATATATTGGTATTCCCCTCACTGTCCAGCACCGGCGTACTGTTCAGCAGCACGCTTTTTAATCCATCCACCGGACCTTCAACCGGCCCTTCGCTGATGGCATCGATCACACTCAGCAGCTGCGTGGACTTCAGGTTGTCCTTCGCTTCGCGCGGGGTATGCCCCTTACTGCTGCCTTTACCCATTCGTCATGCTCCATAAACGATAAAACCGCCCGCAGGCGGTTTCACATAAAACATTTTGCATCAGCGACCAATCACCACAACCTGACCACCGTCCCCTTCGTCTGCCGTGCTGATCTCCTGAGAAACCACGCGTGACCCCACGCGCATTTCCCCGTACAGAACAGGCAGAACATTGCCCTGGGCAACCATGTTATCCAGTGAGGAGAAATAGGTGTTCTGCTTACCGTTATCCGTTGTCTGTGTACGGGGAGTTCTGGCTTTCGGTGCCAGCATCTGCGCCACACCACCGAGCACCATACTGGCACCGAGAGAAAACAGGATGCCGGTCATACCACCGGCCCCAATGGCTGCCCCCCATGCTGCAAGGGTGGCTCCGGCGGTAAAGAATGATCCGGCAATGGCGGCAGCCCCCAGGACAATCTGGAATACGCCACCTGACTTGGCCCCGGCGACTCTGGGAACAATATGAATCACAGCGCCATCAGGCAGAGTCTCATGTAACTGCGCCGTTAACCCGGACGTGCTGACGTCCCGCCCGGCAATCCGTACCTGATACCAGCCGTCGCTCAGTTTCTGACGAAACGCCGGGAGCTGTGTGGCCAGTGCCCGGATGGCTTCAGCCCCCGTTTTCACACGAAGGTCGATGCGGCGACCAAATCGTTGCAAATCCCCGTAAAGGCAGATGCGCGCCATGCCCGGTGACGCCAGAGGGAGTGTGTGCGTCGCTGCCATTTGTCGGTGTACCTCTCTCGTTTGCTCAGTTGTTCAGGAATATGGTGCAGCAGCTCGCCGTCGCCGCAGTAAATTGCGGCGTGATTCGGCACTGATGAACCAAAACAGCACAGCAGCACATCGCCCGGCTGTGCCGCTGACAACGGCACCTGATACAGCCCCGTCGCCTCCAGATTATCCAGATAGAGATTCTGGCCGTTACGCCACCAGTCATCCTCACGATGAAAGTCCGGCATCTCAATCCCCGCCAGATGATAAGCATCCCGGAACAGTGTGTAACAGTCCGTCACACCGTGCTCAAAGCGCCGCCCGGTGAGATGCGGCACACAGCGGAACTTATGAATCGTCCCCCGGCAGACCAGCCACCACGGCAAATCACTCTGCACCTGCAGCCGCCGGTCGGCCTCACTCAGCCAGGGCAGACCACCGGGGTGGCTGTGGACCAGCGCCACAATCTCACCCTGCATCTCTGCCTGCAGCCAGTCTTCCGGCGACATACGGAAATACGCCTCCGGCTCACCGGAGATATTCACGCAGGGAAAATATCTTTCCCCCTCCGGCGTGCTTACCACGAAGCCGCACGACTCCGCTGGCGCACATCGCCGGGCGTGCGCCAGAATCGCTGATTCTGTCTGTGTCATGGGATTTACTGCGAAAGTTTGTTAATGGAAAGGAAGCCGCCAAAGTTGCCGACGTTATTGCGGAACTTACAACCGCTCAGGCATTTGCTGCATTTATCCTTCGTGATATCGGACGTTGGCTGGTCATATTCATCCGCGACAGCCGGACCGCTATAACCGCACTCGTCACCGCGATAGGTCCAGGTGCAGGTGTTGGCCAGCATGATACGTCCCGGAAAAACAGCGCCATCCGTTTCCGTCGGCGTGGACAGTACAAAGGAGGCACTCACCGCGCTCAGTTCGCTGCACTGCTCAATGCGCCAGCGGCTGATCACCTCCTGCTCCGGATCGGCGTAACTGTTTCCGTTGACGAAGTTCACCGCATCCAGAAAATGGGCGTAAACCTTACGCCGGACCACCGTTCCGCCGACCAGACTCTGCATATCTTCCGCCATCCCGGTGACCATACCGTACAGGTTAGAAACCGTCAGCGTGGGGCGCGTACTGGTGCCTTTGCCATTCAGTTCAAAACCGCTCCCCTGAATGGGATACGGCTGATACTGTCGCCCCTGCCAGGTGACCGGCTCACCTTTTTCGTTCTGCTCATTACAGAAAAAATAACGTTCTCCACCGACCTCTGTCAGGTCGATTTCCCAGAGCACCACGCTGGCCGACTGCTCCGCACGGGTGCATTCATTCAGTGTTTCCTGCCGGATATCCTGCATCAGTTCACCACCTGTTCAAACTCTGCGCTGAACTCAACACGCAACATACTGACCCGCGACGACCATTTTGCGCAGGTCACCTTTATCTGCCGCCACTCATAAGGCGGCGTCCACAGAAAGGATTTCCAGCCCCCGTGCTCTTCCAGAAACGACTCCAGTACCGTGGCCTCCTCACGGGGGACAGAAAGCGTCACGCTGTACGTTTTCAGGTTGGCATTCAGCCCGGCAGGCGCTCGCTGAGAATAGCCATCACCAAAGCGCACCTTTCTTACAGAAGGGACCGAAGCCACATCCATACCGGGTTTCACTTTCCAGCGGAAGGTCTTCATCGTCCACCTCCGGAGAACAGGCCACCATCACGCATCTGTGTCTGAATTTCATCACGGGCACCCTTGCGGGCCATGTCATACACCGCCTTCAGAGCAGCCGGACCTATCTGCCCGTTCGTGCCGTCGTTGTTAATCACCACATGGTTATTCTGCTCAAACGTCCCGGACGCCTGCGACCGGCTGTCTGCCATGCTGCCCGGGGTACCGACATAAA
>NZ_AEJZ01000035.1:0-19399 GCF_000208525.1 Escherichia sp. TW14182 | reverse complement strand
TGCACTCGTGCTTGGCGATAATATCTTCTATGGACACGACTTGCCGAAATTAATGGAAACTGCTGTTAACAAAGAAAGCGGTGCAACGGTATTTGCTTATCACGTTAATGATCCTGAACGTTATGGTGTCGTGGAGTTTGATAATAACGGTACGGCAATTAGTCTGGAAGAAAAACCTCTGGAACCAAAAAGTAACTATGCGGTTACTGGGCTTTATTTCTATGACAATGATGTTGTGGAAATGGCGAAAAACCTTAAGCCTTCTGCCCGTGGCGAACTGGAAATTACCGATATTAACCGTATTTATATGGAACAAGGACGTTTGTCTGTCGCTATGATGGGGCGTGGTTATGCATGGCTGGATACAGGAACTCATCAAAGCCTTATTGAAGCAAGTAACTTCATTGCAACAATTGAAGAGCGTCAAGGGTTGAAAGTTTCTTGCCCGGAAGAAATTGCTTATCGTAAAGGATTTATTGATGCAGAGCAGGTGAAGATATTGGCCGAGCCGCTAAAGAAAAATGCTTATGGTCAGTATCTGCTAAAAATGATTAAGGGTTATTAATAAAATGAACGTAATTGAAACTGAAATTCCTGATGTGCTAATTTTTGAACCAAAAGTATTTGGTGATGAGCGGGGCTTTTTTATGGAAAGCTTCAATCAGAAAGTTTTCGAAGAAGCGGTGGGACGGAAGGTTGAATTTGTTCAGGATAACCATTCTAAATCCAGTAAAGGCGTATTACGTGGGCTTCATTACCAGTTAGAACCCTATGCACAAGGAAAACTGGTACGCTGTGTTGTCGGTGAAGTTTTTGATGTTGCGGTTGATATTCGGAAATCATCACCAACATTTGGCAAGTGGGTTGGTGTAAATTTGTCGGCGGAGAATAAGCGTCAATTATGGATACCGGAAGGATTTGCTCATGGGTTTTGCGTTCTTAGTGATGAAGCAGAATTTGTCTACAAAACAAATAATTTCTATTCAAAAATGCAAGAACGTGGGATTTTATGGAGCGACAAAAGTATAAATATAGAATGGCCGGTTCAAAATCCATTGCTTTCTGATAAAGATATTAATGGTCAAAAATTTGTAGATGCTGATTATTTTATATGATAAAGAAATGTAATAATGAGCATAATAAAAAATAGTGTCTGGAACCTTTTTGGCTATGCAATACCAACTTTAATTGCTATCCCCTCGCTAGGATTTCTCGCTCGAGGTTTGGGGCCTGAAGGTTTCGGTGTTTATACAATTGCAATTGCACTTGTTGGGTATGCTGGAATTTTTGATGTAGGCCTGACTCGCTCTGTTATTAGAGAAATTGCAATTCATCGTGATAATCATCATGAAAGAACCAAGGTAATTTCAACAAGTACATCTTTTTTGGTGCTATTTTCATGCTTTGGTGCTTTTTTATTATTGATTTTCTCTGATGGAATCGTTAATTATCTAAAAATTTCTGGTGTTGAACATAGTGATATACAACTAGCATTTAAACTGTTGGCTATTTGCATTCCATTATTTATTCTAAATCAATTATGGTCAGCCATTCTTGAGGGGGATGAAAAATTTGGCATTGTAAATATTCAAAAATCTATATCAAGCTCTTGCATCGCGGGAATTCCGGCCATATTTGTTTTTTATAGTGCTACATTGTCGGCAGCGGTTGCTGGTTTAATATTTGCAAGAGTTATTTCGATTTTAGTCTCTGCCTATTATGTCAGGAATGATATTAAAATTTCGGGGGTTCATTTTTGTTATAAAACCTTTAAACGACTCTTTTTCTTTGGCGGTTGGATGACAGTAAGTAATATCATAAGTCCGGTCATGGTGTATTTTGATCGATTTATAGTGTCAAATATTATGGGGGCAGATAAAGTTGCATTTTATTCTGCACCAGCGGAGGTTATTCTAAAATTAGGAATAATACCTGCAGCAATCGGGAGAGCTGTGTTTCCAAGGTTAAGTAACATTAAAGACTTTAAAGAATTTAAACGTAATGTAAATAAATCATTGCTTTTAATGTTTCTAATCTGTTTGCCGGTGATAATCATAGGCTTGTTGTATTCAGGGCTTGTATTGAAAATATGGTTTGGTGAAAATTACCAAATTAATTCCTTTAAAATATTAAATGTGTTATTGATCGGTTTTTTCTTCAATGCGCTGGCAATGATACCATTCTCTGCAATCCAGGCATTAGGAAAATCTAAAATTACTGCTTTGATTCATTGTGCTGAATTGGTTCCTTATTTAGCCCTTTTGTATTTTATGGTCGAAAAATATGGGTTACTGGGTGCCGCAATATCCTGGAGCATACGTGTAATTTTAGATGCTCTGTTATTACAATGGCTTTATACTAGAATGTGTTCTGTATATGAAGACTAAAATTAACCAATTACTGAGTCACTTGGATAATGAATAGTAATATTTACGCTGTCATTGTGACATATAATCCCGAACTTAAAAATCTGAATGCACTGATTACTGAACTAAAGGAGCAAAATTGTTACGTTGTAGTAGTCGATAATAGTACTAATTTTACCTTGAAAGATAAATTAGCAGACATCGAAAAAGTTCATTTAATTTGTCTTGGTAGGAATGAAGGTATAGCAAAAGCACAAAATATTGGGATTCGATATTCTCTTGAAAAAAGGGCAGAGAAGATAATTTTTTTTGATCAAGATAGCCGTATTCGCAATGAGTTTATCAAAAAACTTTCCTGCTATATGGATAATGAAAATGCAAAAATAGCTGGCCCAGTTTTTATTGATAGAGATAAGTCACATTATTATCCTATTTGTAATATCAAAAAAAATGGTCTTCGAGAGAAAATTCATGTCACTGAAGGACAGACACCGTTTAAAAGTTCAGTAACAATCTCATCCGGAACCATGGTTTCAAAAGAAGTTTTTGAGATTGTTGGAATGATGGATGAGGAACTTTTTATTGATTATGTCGATACAGAATGGTGTCTTAGATGCTTAAACTATGGCATATTAGTTCATATCATTCCTGATATA
The DNA here is from genome assembly GCF_000208525.1 of Escherichia sp. TW14182. Lineage (NCBI taxonomy): Bacteria > Pseudomonadati > Pseudomonadota > Gammaproteobacteria > Enterobacterales > Enterobacteriaceae > Escherichia > Escherichia sp. TW14182. The sequence goes on along the minus strand of NZ_AEJZ01000035.1, from coordinate 16,377 downwards.
GAAATGGTTCATGCTATTGGGGATAAGTCAGTAAAAATCTGTGGGATTAACATACCAATTCACTCGCCAGTACGTCGTTATTATCGAGTAAGAAATGCATTTCTTTTGCTTAGAAAAAATCATGTACCTCTTTTACTCTCTATTAGGGAAGTTGTTTTTTCTTTAATTCATACAACTTTAATTATCGCAACTCAAAAAAATAAAATTGAATATATGAAAAAATATATTTTGGCTACGCTGGATGGAATAAGAGGAATTACTGGGGGCGGTCGTTACAATGCATAGTTATGATCAAAAAAGAGTTGCTGTACTCATGGCTACGTATAATGGCGAATGCTGGATTGAGGAGCAATTAAAAAGTATTATAGGGCAAAGGGGTGTAGACCTCTCAATATTTATATCAGATGATTTATCAACTGATAATACATTAAACATCTGTGAAGAATTTAAAGCATTACATCCGTCAATTATAAATATACTTCCTAGCACCGATAAGTTTGGAGGGGCAGGTAAGAATTTTTATAGATTAATTAAAGATGTCGATTTTGAAAATTATGATTATATCTGTTTTAGTGATCAGGATGATATTTGGTATAAAGGCAAAATAAAAAATGCAATTGACTGCTTGGCATTAAATAATGCGGATTGTTATTCCAGCAATGTAATTGCATACTATCCATCAGGGAAAAAAAATTTAGTTGATAAAGCTCAGTTCCAAACTCAATTCGATTATTTTTTTGAAGCAGCAGGTCCAGGGTGTACATATGTTATAAAAAAAGAAACGCTGATTGAATTTAAAAAGTTCATCATAAATAATAAAAATGCTGCACAAGATATCTGTCTGCATGATTGGTTTTTATATTCATTTGCTCGGACGAGAAATTATTCGTGGTATATTGATAGAAAACCAACAATGTTGTACAGACAACATGAAAACAACCAAGTGGGAGCAAATATTAATTTTAAAGCAAAATACAAGCGACTTGGTTTGGTAAGAAACAAGTGGTATCGAAAGGAAGTAACTAAAATAGCTAATATATTAGCTGATGATAGCTTTGTGAAAAATCAATTGGATAAAGGTTATATAGGCAATTTGATCTTGGCTTTAAGTTTTTGGAAGTTAAGGCGGAAAAAGGCTGATAAAATTTATATTTTATTAATGTTGATTTTAAATATTTTTTAAAAAATATCACCTTACGAATATGAATAATATAAATAAAATTTTTATAACATTTTTATGTATTGAACTGATTGTTGGTGGTGGTGGAAGATTACTGGATCCATTGGGGATATTCCCTTTGCGATATTTATTATTTGTATGTAGTTTTATACTCTTAACTTTAAATTTAGTCACATTGAATTTTTCAATTAACCAAAAATGTGTTAGTCTTTTTATATGGTTGCTTTTATTCCCACTATATGGTTTCTTTGTTGGCTTATTAAATGGTAATAAAGTAAATGATATACTGTTTGACGTGCAACCATACCTTTTTATGCTGTCACTTATATATTTATTTACACTAAGCTATACTTTAAAAGTGTTTTTATGTAAAACTTTCATTAAAACAGTTAATGTATTTGCATTATATGGAGCACTATTATACATTTTATACATAATTTTGCTGAATTTGGGCTTGTTAGATTTTAATTTAATTTATAAACAATTATCATTGACTAGCGAGTTTTTTTTTCGTCCCGATGGGGCTTTTTTTTCCAAATCCTTCTACTTTTTTGGTGTCGGTGCGATTATCAGTTTTGTCGACAAAAAATATTTAAAATGTCTCATAATAGTGCTAGCAATATTATTGACGGAATCAAGAGGTGTATTACTTTTTACGACATTATCACTGCTATTGGCCAGTTTTAAATTACATAAACTATATTTAAATACGATTATAATAATATTGGGCTGCGTTCTGTTTATAATAATGCTTTACATGGTCGGATCACGCAGTGAAGATTCTGACTCTGTTAGATTTAATGATTTATTTTTTTATTATAAAAATGTTGATTTAGCGACGTTCTTGTTTGGAGGAGGATTTGGTTCATTTATATTAGATCGATTAAGGATAGAAATAGTACCTCTTGAGATTCTTCAGAAAACAGGTGTTATTGGTGTATTTACATCAATAATTCCTATGTTGCTTATCTTTGTGAAAGGTTATTTTTTAAATACTACAAAAACATCCTTAATGATGTCGTTAATACTTTTTTTCAGTATTACCGTTTCTATAACTAATCCATTTCTTTTTACACCCATGGGGATTTTTATTATAGGAGTTGTAGTTTTATGGATATTTTCTATAGAAAATGTCAAAATTAGTAACAACCTCACTTCTGGAGGTAAATAGTTTATATTAGGGGCTTTTTTATCACTCTTTTAATATTGCTATAATTATTCCTTGTTATAATGAGCAGGAGGCAATCTCTAAATTTATAAATGCATTTCAAAATACATATTCCAACTGCATTTATATACAGGAAAGATAATCAGAAATAATTTTTTTGCACTAAACAATTAGCATTTTATGTTCAGTAATTGTGATATTGCTCAGTAGCAAAAACTATTTATCACTGCTTATATATGATCAAGTGCTCCTTATATAAATAAGGAGAACAAAATGGAACTTGAAAAGCTGATGGAACATATTTCTATTATTCTTGATTATAGACAAGTCTGTAAAGTAGAACATTAATTATTAGGTATCCTGGTGCTGACTATTTTCGCCGTCATTTCCGTGGCTGAAGGATGGAAATATATGGCGGATTTCGGTGAGACTCACCTCGATTTTTTGAAGCAATATGGTGATTTTGAAAATGGTATTCCTGTTCACGATACCATTTCCGGAACTTTATCCTGTATCAGTCCTGCAAAATTTCATGAATGTATTATTAACAGGATCTGTGCATGTCATTCTTCAGATGACATAGACATCATTGTTATTGATGGAAAAACACTGCGGTACTGTTATGATAAAAGTCGTTGCAGGGGAGTGATTCAGGTTATTAGTGCGTTCTAGGCCATGCACAGTCTGGTTCTCATCCAGATCAAGACGGATGAGAAATTCATGAGATTACAGCGATTCCTGAACTTCTTAACATGATGGATATTAAAGGAAAAATTATCACAACTGATGCGATGGGTTGCCAGAAAGATATTGCAGAGAAGATATAAAAACAGGAAGGTGATTATTTATTCGCTGTAAAAGAAAATGAGTGGCGGCTTAATAAATCCTTTGAGGAAAAATTCCCGCTGAAAGAATTAAATAATCCAAAGCATGACAGTTACGCAATTAGTGAAAAGAGTCACGGCAGAGAAGAAATCCGTCTATATATTGTTTGCGATGTCCCTGATGAACTTATTGACTTCACGTTTGAATGGAAAGGACTGAAAAAATTATGCGTGGCAGTCTCCTTTCGGTCAATAATAGCAGAACAAAAGAAGGATCCAGAAATGGCGGTCAGATATTATATCAGTTCTGCTGATTTAACAGAAGAGAAGTTTGCAACAGAGATTCGAAATCACTGGCACGTGGAGAGTAAGCTGTACTGGAGTCTGGACGTGGTAATGAATGAAGGCGACTGCAAAATAAGAAGGGGAAAGGCAGCAGAATTATTTTCAAGGATAAGGCATATCGCCATTAATATTTTGACGAAAGATAAAGTATTCAAGGCTGGGTTAAGACGTAAGCTGAGAAAAGCTGCTATGGACAGAGACTACCTCGCATCAGTCCTTGTGGGGAGCCGACTTTCGTAATCTTGCCCTGGTGGTACAATGCTGAATAAATAGCATTAAAAATTTTAAATAAAATGGTTTAACCCAACATGAACTTTATGAGTATCATTAGAATGATTTTACCTTTCTGTATTTTTTTGAGTATTTTACTTTACTCTGGAAGGGTAGATTGTGTTTTTTTATTTACTATTGAATACACATTTATAAGTGTGGCAATCTTTCTGATAAAAAGAAAGTTTGTAAGAAATGTTTTGTGGGGGATTTATCTCTCTATTTTAGGTGTGCAGGCAGCGTCGCTATTTAGTTCGGGGCAATATTTGATGCCTCTTGCCTTGTCGAATGCTGCAGAAATTGAATCCCTGGGCATTGGCGAGGTAATTAAAGTTTTTTTTGTTTTTATTTTATTTGTTATAGTTTCATTCATTACGATGCCTTCAGGTGCTCTAATCGAGCGTATTAAATATTATAAATCTAATATTCTCTGTATAGGATTATTGCTTGTATGTTCTTTTATAAATACGGGGCCAGTATATGCTTTTTATGAAACGGCAAAATTGTTCTATTTACAGCAAACCTTTAAGCCTAGTAATAAGATCGGAGATGCAGGAAAATCTTTTTTAAAAACAAGTGTTTTTATTAACCCTATAGGAAATAACTACAGTTTCAAAGGCCGTAATGTTATTGTAATATTTACTGAGGGCTTTTCATCTGAAATTATGGGCAGCTCTAAACCTGGAGCATTTTCAGTTACGCCTAATTTAAATAAGTTATCTACTGAAGCACTAAGCTTTAAAAACTATTATAACCATACAGCTGCAACCTTTCGAGGGTTAAGAGGTCAGTTAACTTCTGGTTATCAATTTCGGGATGGCTTTACTGATACTGGTACAGGTATTGGACAATTATCTAACTCAGAAATTGATAATATTTATCTTCACCGTCAAACCTCTTTACCGGATATATTGAAAGAGTATGGTTATAAAAGTTATTTTATAGCATCCACCGAAAAAAACAACCCACTCAACACAATGTTGAAAACACTTAATTTTGATAAAGTTCTTGGTATGGGTGATTTTATTGGTTATCAACGAGATAGAATGACGGATAAGCAAACATTTAATGCACTGCAATATTTTTTACGCTCTCAGGAAAATAAAAAAGAACACTTTTTTATTGGTGTCTATCCATCTGGTACTCATCATGGTCAAGATAGTCCAAATGAAAAATATTTTGATGGTAACAACCCGCTCTACAATAAATTCTATAACTATGATTTTCAGTTAGGGAAATTTGTTGACTTCTTTCGGCGTAGTTCATTTTATAATAATACATTATTAATAATAACGTCAGATCATTCAACATTTCCTTCGACAGAATATAAAAAAGCATTTAATAGCGATTCTCGTTACTTTGTAGGCGAAATACCATTTCTGGTTATTGGAGGAGATATCACTCCTGAAATTTTGGATGCAGACGGTAAAAATTCATTAAGTTTTGCGCCAACAATATTGCACATGTTAGGGATTCAGTATTCAATGAACTATTTTTTGGGATGTTCTCTTTTTGATAAGGAATGCACATCGCCATTTTCACATCTTTCTGCTATTGGTAGTGACTATTTCATTACAAGCAAAGAAAATCATGTTGAACTAATACCAAATAATAGTGATAGTGAATTAATAAAACTTGCTGAACGTTTTTATAATATCAGTGGATAAGTAGATGATTGGGTAAGAAGTAATCGATCTCCTAATTATGAAAAATATGACTGTAAAATAAGATATAAATTAAGCTATTCTTTATCTTAAATAAGCCGCAACCCCGCGGTGACCACCCCTGACAGGAGTAAACAATGTCAAAGCAACAGATTGGCGTCGTCGGTATGGCAGTGATGGGGCGCAACCTTGCGCTCAACATCGAAAGCCGTGGTTATACCGTCTCTATTTTCAACCGTTCCCGTGAAAAGACGGAAGAAGTTATTGCTGAAAATCCAGGCAAAAAACTGGTTCCTTACTATACGGTGAAAGAGTTTGTTGAATCTCTTGAAACGCCTCGTCGCATCCTGTTAATGGTGAAAGCAGGTGCAGGCACGGATGCTGCTATTGATTCCCTGAAACCATACCTCGATAAAGGCGATATCATCATTGATGGTGGTAATACTTTCTTCCAGGACACCATTCGTCGCAACCGTGAGCTTTCCGCAGAAGGTTTTAATTTCATCGGTACTGGTGTTTCCGGCGGAGAAGAGGGCGCGCTGAAAGGGCCTTCCATCATGCCTGGTGGTCAGAAAGAAGCCTATGAACTGGTTGCGCCAATCCTCACCAAAATTGCTGCCGTAGCTGAAGATGGCGAACCGTGTGTTACCTATATTGGTGCCGATGGTGCAGGTCACTACGTAAAAATGGTTCACAACGGTATTGAATACGGCGATATGCAGCTGATTGCGGAAGCCTATTCTCTGCTTAAAGGTGGCCTGAACCTTTCCAACGAAGAACTGGCTCAGACTTTCACCGAGTGGAATAACGGTGAGCTGAGCAGCTACCTGATCGACATCACTAAAGATATCTTCACTAAAAAAGATGAAGACGGTAACTACCTGGTCGATGTGATTCTGGATGAGGCAGCTAACAAAGGTACTGGTAAGTGGACCAGTCAGAGCGCACTGGATCTCGGTGAGCCTCTGTCACTGATCACTGAATCAGTGTTTGCACGTTACATCTCTTCTCTCAAAGAGCAGCGTGTTGCGGCGTCTAAAGTACTGTCCGGTCCGCAAGCACAACCTGCAGGCGACAAAGCTGAATTCATTGAGAAAGTTCGTCGTGCGCTTTATCTGGGTAAGATTGTTTCTTACGCTCAGGGCTTCTCACAGCTACGTGCCGCGTCTGAAGAGTACAACTGGGATCTGAACTATGGTGAAATCGCGAAGATCTTCCGCGCTGGCTGTATCATCCGCGCTCAGTTCCTGCAGAAAATCACTGATGCTTACGCTGAAAATCCGAAGATCGCTAACCTGCTGCTGGCTCCGTACTTCAAACAAATTGCCGACGAATACCAGCAGGCATTGCGTGATGTCGTAGCTTATGCGGTACAGAACGGTATCCCGGTTCCTACCTTTGCCGCTGCGGTTGCCTATTACGACAGCTACCGTGCCGCAGTACTGCCTGCGAACCTGATCCAGGCACAGCGTGACTATTTCGGTGCGCATACTTATAAGCGCATTGATAAAGAAGGTGTATTCCACACCGAATGGTTGGATTAATCTGATTTAATCAGTAATAAACTAAGGCCCGGCATTTATCGCTGGGCTTTTTTTTGCCATAAATCTTATAGACTAAATTTCATTGCTTAATATTAACTTAATAAATATTAGCTATTCTTATAAAGAAAATCTGAATTGTTTTTCGTTGCGTTGACCAGTCATCATCGTAGCGTTAAAACTTTTAACTCTTATCAGGATGCTAAAAACATCATGATTCATAGTTAAGTTAATTCTGAGAGCATGAAATGAAAATCACCATTTCCGGTACTGGTTATGTAGGCCTTTCAAATGGGCTTTTAATCGCACAAAATCATGAGGTTGTAGCATTAGATATTTTACCAGCACGCGTCGCAATGCTGAATGATAGGATATCTCCTATTGTTGACAAGGAGATTCAGCAGTATTTGCAATCAGATAAAATATGCTTTAATGCCACTTTAGATAAAAATGAAGCCTACCGGAATACAGATTATGTGATTATCGCAACTCCGACTGACTATGATCCTAAAACTAATTATTTCAATACATCCAGCGTAGAATCAGTAATTAAAGATGTAACAGAGATAAATCCCCAGGCGGTAATGGTTATCAAATCCACGGTTCCGGTAGGTTTTACCGCCGCTATGCATAAGAAATACCACACCGAAAATATTATTTTCTCCCCCGAATTCCTTCGCGAAGGTAAAGCCCTTTACGATAATCTTCATCCTTCTCGTATCGTGATCGGCGAACGTTCTGAACGTGCAGAGCGTTTTGCCGCGTTATTACAAGAAGGGGCAATCAAACAAAATATTCCGACCCTGTTTACTGATTCAACAGAAGCTGAAGCAATTAAACTTTTTGCTAATACCTATCTCGCGATGCGTGTGGCGTACTTTAACGAACTGGATAGTTATGCAGAAAGTTTAGGATTGAACACCCGTCAAATTATTGAAGGCGTTTGTCTTGATCCGCGCATCGGCAACCACTACAACAATCCATCATTTGGTTACGGTGGCTACTGTCTACCGAAAGATACTAAGCAGCTGTTGGCAAACTATCAGTCTGTTCCCAATAATATTATCTCCGCCATCGTTGAGGCTAATCGTACCCGGAAAGACTTCATCGCTGATGCTATCTTGTCGCGCAAACCTAAAGTAGTTGGAATATATCGTCTGATTATGAAGAGTGGTTCGGATAACTTCCGCGCTTCGTCCATTCAGGGGATTATGAAGCGGATCAAAGCTAAGGGTGTTGAAGTTATCATTTATGAACCAGTGATGAAGGAAGAATCGTTCTTCAACTCGCGACTGGAATGTGACCTCACAACGTTTAAGCAACAGGCTGATGTCATCATTTCTAATCGTATGTCTGAAGAGCTTAAGGATGTAGCAAATAAGGTCTATACCCGTGATCTTTTCGGTAGTGACTAACCTATTGTTATCATGATGGTTTTCTGTACGCACGTCATTTAATGTTTGTGGATTAATTCAGTATTTTTATTGTTACTCCTATAGCATTCATACAGATTATCGCTAAACTATGGCGACCTGAAATTTTCCGTCTGTTAGGGTAATGATGAGAGTTGAAAATAATAATATTCCTGGGCATAACCATGACCCGGAACAGATTGATTTAATTGATTTACTGATGCAGTTGTGGCGTGGGAAGGTGACAATCTTCATCACTGTTATTGTGGCAATCGCTCTGGCTATCGGATATCTGGCGGTCGCGAAAGAGAAATGGACGTCGACAGCCATTGTTACTCAGCCAGATGTGGGGCAAATTGCTGGCTATAACAATGCCATGAATGTTATCTATGGTCCGGCTGCACCGAAAGTGTCGGATTTACAGGAGGCGTTAATTGGTCGCTTCAGTTCTGCCTTCTCTGCATTAGCCGAAACGCTGGATAATCAGGAAGAACCAGAAAAACTAACCATTGAACCTTCTGTTAAAAACCAGCCGTTGCCGTTAGCTGTTTCTTATGTCGGGCAAACTGCGGCGGACGCACAGAAGAAGCTGGCTGAATATATTCAACAGGTTGATGACCAGGTGAATGAAGAGCTGGAAAAGGACCTGAAAGATAATATTGCCTTGGGTATGAAAACCCTGAAAGACTCATTGAAAACGCAGGAAGTGGTGGCGCAGGAGCAAAAAGATCTGCGTATCCGCCAGATTCAGGAAGCGTTGCAATATGCGAATCAGGCACAGTTAGCAAAGCCACAGATTCAACAGACCGAAGACGTAACGCAGGATACGTTGTTCCTTCTGGGTAGTGATGCACTGGAGTCGATGATCAAGCATGAAGCGACCCGTCCGCTGGTTTTCTCTCCTGGCTACTACCAGACTCGTCAAAACCTTTTGGATATCGAAAGCCTGAAGGTTGATGATCTTAATATAAATGCCTACCGTTACGTTATGAAACCCACACTGCCAGTACGTCGCGATAGCCCGAAAAAGGCCATCACACTGATTCTGGCTGTGCTGCTGGGCGGTATGGTTGGAGCGGGGATTGTGCTGGGGCGTAACGCGCTGCGTAATTACAACGCGAAATAATCTTTTTAGCTTTAAAGAATACGGGCAGGGTGGTGACACCGTGCCCGTTTTTTGTTGCCGATGTGACAACAACATCACATCCAGTCAGCCTGCAACTCACTGATGCCGCTTGCGTAAGTTCTCAATCACCGTCGTTAAATCCAGATCCTGATCCTGCAACAGCACCAGCAGGTGATACATCAAATCCGATGCCTCGTTGGTCAGCTCAAAGCGGTCATGTACCGTTGCTGCCAGTGCGGTTTCCACACCTTCTTCACCCACTTTCTGTGCGATACGCTTGGTGCCACTGGCATACAGTTTGGCAGTGTAGGAGGTTTCCGGATCGGCAGATTTGCGCTCGGCGAGCAGTTGTTCCAGTTGATACAGGAACAGCCACTGGTGAGCGGTGTCGCCGAAGCAGCTGTTGGTGCCTTTGTGGCAGGTTGGGCCGATGGGATTCGCCAGCACCAGTAGTGTGTCGTTGTCGCAGTCCGGCGCAATGCTCACTACGTTGAGGAAATTGCCCGATGTTTCGCCTTTGATCCACAGTCGCTGTTTAGTGCGCGAGAAGAAGGTAACTTTGCCGCTCTCTATGGTTTTATCCAGGGCTTCCGGGTTCATGTAGCCCAGCATTAACACTTCGCCGGATACCGCGTGTTGCACGATTACCGGCATCATCCCGTCGGTTTTTTCCCAGTCAAGTTCGCGACGTTGTTGTTCTGTTAACATATCCTGATCTCCACGCCCTGTGTTGCCAGGTACGCTTTTAATTCACCAATATTGATTATTTGTTTGTGGAATACGGAAGCAGCCAGCGCGCCGTCAACGTCGGCATCGCGGAAGGCTTCGAGGAAGTGTTCCATAGTGCCCGCGCCACCGGAGGCAATCAGCGGGACGTGGCAAACTTCACGCACTTTTTTCAGCTGCTCGAGATCGTAACCGTTACGCACGCCATCCTGATTCATCATATTAAGAACGATTTCTCCGGCACCGCGTTTTTGCACTTCCTGTACCCAGTCGAGCGTTTCCCACTGGGTAACGCGGGTGCGGCTTTCATCGCCGGTATATTGATTCACATGATATTTACCGGTTTCGGCGTCGTACCAGGTGTCAATGCCGACCACAATACACTGCACGCCAAAACGATCTGCCAGACGAGTAATTAATGTCGGGTCCGCCAGCGCAGGGGAGTTGATGGAGATTTTATCAGCGCCAAAAGAAAGAATTTTCGCGGCGTCATCCAGAGACTTAATCCCACCCGCCACGCAGAAGGGAATATCGATCACTTCCGCCACGCGAGATACCCAGCTTTTATCTACCACCCGTCCATCGCTGGAAGCGGTGATATCATAGAACACCAGTTCGTCAGCGCCTTCTTCGGCGTAGCGTTTTGCCAGCGGTACAATATCGCCAATGATTTCATGGTTGCGAAACTGTACGCCTTTCACCACCTGACCATCACGAACGTCGAGACACGGAATTATGCGTTTTGCCAACATGCGATGGCCTCCTTCACGGTAAATTTACCTTCCAGTAATGCCCGACCAACTATTACGCCGCGCACACCAGTACCACGCAGAGCCGCGACATCACCAATGTCGCCAATGCCGCCGGAGGACTGAAATGCCACCTGCGGATATCTGGCGCACACTTCTTCATATAAAGAGACGTTCGAACCTGCCAGCGTGCCGTCGCGCGAGATATCGGTACACAGTACATGTTTCAGGCCGACAGGTAGATAAGTTTCCACCAGTTGTTCCAGTGAAACGCCCGAGTTTTCTTGCCAGCCGCTCACTGCCACCTGTTTGTTGCCTTGCTCGTCAATGCGTACATCCAGCGCCAGCACCAGCGCATCGGCACCGAAGCGTTCAAACCATCCTTTCACCACGTCAGGTGATTTTACCGCAGTGGAGCCGACGACCACGCGGGCAACGCCTGCGTCCAGTAATGCTGCCACGTCTTCTTCGCTACGCACGCCGCCGCCAACCTGCACCGGAACGTTAACGCCCGCGACCAGCGTTTTAATCAGGGGGATTTGGCGTTTAGCCGGATCTTTTGCCCCGGTCAGATCCACCAGATGCAGCACTTCGGCACCCTGCGCGGCGTAATCCTGTAAGCGTGGCAGCGGGTCGTTACCGTAATCACGCTGCTTGCCGTAATCGCCCTGATGGAGACGCACCACGGTGCCGTCGATTAAATCTAATGCCGGAATAATCATTACATCTCCAGGAAGTTTTTCAGCAACTTAGCGCCAGCGGCACCAGAACGCTCCGGGTGGAACTGCACGCCGTAGAAGTTATCTTTTTGCACCGCAGCGGTGAACGGTTCGCCGTAATTACATTGGGCGATGGTCCACGGATTGACCGGCATCGCGTAGCTGTGAACAAAGTAAAAGTAAGCGCCGTCTTCAATTCCCTGAAAAAGACGGTTGCCTGCCTGCGGGTAAACGCGATTCCAGCCCATATGCGGCAGCGGCAGACCAAAGTCGGTCATTTTCGGCACATCCTCGTCGATGATGCCCAGCAAATCGACGCCGTTGCTCTCTTCGCTGCGTCGTCCCAGCAGTTGCATCCCTAAGCAGATGCCCAGCACCGGTTGAGTACAGGCTTTGATGAGATCAAACAGTTCACGCTCACGCACCTGATCCATCGCCGCTTGTGCTGTGCCGACGCCGGGTAAAAACAGTTTATCGGCCAGCAACACTACGTCCGGATCACGGCTGACTTTCGGTTCATAGCCGTGACGCGCAATAGCAGACTTCACCGAGTTCAGGTTGGCGCAGCCGGTATCAAGGATCACCACGTTCATTACAACACTCCTTTCGACGAGGGTAAGGTGTCGCCTTCCACGCGGATGGCCTGGCGCAGGGTGCGACCAAAGGCTTTGAACAAGCTCTCTACACGGTGATGATCGTTTTTACCTTTGGTTTTCAGGTGCAGGGTCACGCCCATGGTGTAAGAGAGCGAACGGAAGAAGTGCTCGATCATTTCAGTGCTGAGATCGCCCACGCGCTGGTAGGTAAATTCGGCTTTATATTCCAGGTGCGGGCGACCAGAGATATCCAGCGCGCAGCGGGCAAGGCATTCGTCCATCGGCAGCACAAAACCGAAGCGGCAAATACCGCGTTTGTCGCCGAGGGCGATTTTTAACGCTTCGCCCAGCGCCAGGCCGGTATCTTCGACGGTGTGGTGATCGTCAATATAGAGGTCGCCTTTGACGTTGATTTCCATACGGAAGCCGCCGTGGGTGGCGATCTGATCCAGCATGTGATCAAAGAAGCCAACGCCGGTGTTAATTTTGCTGCCGCCTTCGCGATCCAGCCACACCTGAACGTCAATCTGCGTCTCTTTGGTGTTGCGTACCACGTGAGCGTAACGATCACGTTTGGTGAGTTGCTCGCCAATCATCGGCCAGTTCAGGGTTTCGCGGTTGTAGCGTAAACCATTAATGCCCATGTTTTCTGCGAGTTGAATATCGGTCGCGCGATCGCCAATCACATAACTGTTGGCACGATCCATTGCTTGTTCAGCCAGGTAACGCTCCACCAGTTTTACTTTCGGTTTACGGCAGACGCACTCATCTGCGGGCAGGTGTGGACAAATCAGCACTTCATCAAACTGAACGCCTTGTGAGGTGAAGATCTGCATCATCAGGTTGTGCGGGCCATCGAAATCCGCCTGCGGGAAACTTTGCGTCCCCAGACCATCCTGGTTGGTGATCATCACCAGTTTATAGCCCGCCTTTTGCAGCTTCAGCAGTTCCGGGATCACGCCTGGTTCAAAGGCGAGTTTGTCAAAACGGTCCACCTGAAAATCACTCGGCGGCTCGCTAATCAGGGTTCCATCGCGATCGATAAAAAGATACTTCTGACTCATCAAACTTGCTCCGCACGTAAGGCGTCAATGACGCGCTGGCTTTCTTCACGGGTTCCGACGGTAATTCGCAGGCAGCCGCTTAAAGAGGGTTGTTTATTCTGATCACGTAAGATAATGCCCTGATCCCACAAAGATTTAAACACCGCGCTGGAGGCTTTAAAGCGCGCCAGAATGTAGTTGGTTTCGGAGTCGAAAACCTGCTCCACGCAGGGAATTTCTTTTAGCGCGGCAATCAGGTATTCGCGTTCTGCAATAATTTGCGCCACCCGTTCGCGCATGGCGATGATTCCCTTCTGGCTTAACGCCTGTGCGGCAATGTCGGCAACCGGCGTCGAGAGCGGGTAGGGGGCGATCACTTTCATTAACAGGTTGATGACTTCTTCGTTTGCCAGCGTAAACCCGCAACGAAGACCCGCCAGAGCGAAGGCTTTCGAAAGGGTGCGCAAAATAGCCAGGTGCGGATATTCCGCCAACCAGCCAGCCAACGATGCCTGTGGGCAAAATTCAATATAAGCTTCATCGGCGACCACAATGGCTTTACCGCGCGTTAACTCCAGCAACGTGCGAAAATCCTGCGGGTTGATCAGTTGCCCGGTTGGGTTGTTGGGGCTGCAAACGTAGACCACTTTCACGCCGTCCAGCTTGTCGGAAATCCCCTGCAAGTCCAGTTGCCAGTTTTCCAGCGTCGGCACCGTGCGGCACTCGACGCCAATGGTTTCGGCGCTAACGCTGTACATGCCGTACGTTGGCGGGCAGTAGAGGATGGCGTCTTTGCCTGGTTCGCAAAAAGCGCGAATCAGCAGTTCAATACCTTCGTCCGCGCCACGGCTGACCAGCACCTGCTCCGGTTTCACGCCTGCATACTGCGCATAATTTTCAATGACCGCTTTCGGCTGACATTCCGGGTAGCGGTTGAGCGTTTGCTGTGTTAGCTGAAACTCGACGGCTGTGGGATATTCGTTGGCGTTCAGCCAGACATCGCCGTTACCACCCAGACGACGCGCCGACTGATACGGCGTCAGGTTGCGAACGTTTTCACGCGCTAAATCGGTAATAGTCACGGTGCTCATGCTTGCTCCTTAAGGGCGTTAACACGCAAAGTAACGGCATTTTTGTGGGCGGTCAGGCGCTCGGCGGCGGCCAGCGTTTCAATGGTCGAAGCTAGCGCGGAAAACCCTTCTTTTGACAGTTCTTGCACGGTCATGCGCTTCTGGAAATCCGCCAGGCCGAGGCTGGAACAGGTGGCGGTATAACCGTAAGTCGGCAGCACGTGATTGGTGCCGGAGGCGTAGTCGCCCGCCGATTCCGGTGACCAGTCACCAAGAAATACCGAACCGGCACTGGTGATACTATCGACCAGTTCACGGGCGTTGCGGGTCTGAATGATCAGATGCTCCGGGCCGTACTGGTTGGAGATCTCTATGCACTGCGCTAAATCGTTGGTCACGATCAGGCGACTGGCGCTCAGTGCCTGACGTGCGGTTTCGGCACGCGGCAGTTCTGCCAACTGGCGTTCGACGGCTTCGGCAACGCGACGCGCCATATCAGCATCGGGAGTCAGCAAAATCACCTGTGAATCCGGGCCGTGTTCTGCCTGGGAGAGTAAATCAGAAGCGACAAAATCCGGTGTTGCGCCGCTGTCGGCAATGACCAGCACTTCCGACGGGCCTGCGGGCATATCGATCGCCGCACCGTCCAGACGCTGGCTAACCTGACGTTTTGCTTCGGTGACAAAGGCGTTACCCGGCCCGAAGATTTTGTCCACTTTTGGCACGGATTCAGTACCAAACGCCAGTGCGGCAATGGCCTGCGCGCCACCGACGTTAAACACTTCTTGTACGCCGCACAGCTGCGCTGCGTAGAGGATCTCATCGGCAATCGGCGGCGGTGAGCACAGCACGACTTTATTGCAACCCGCAATACGCGCCGGAGTCGCCAGCATTAATACGGTTGAGAAAAGCGGGGCGGAGCCGCCAGGAATATACAAACCAACCGAAGCCACCGGGCGCGTGACCTGCTGGCAACGCACGCCTGGCTGAGTTTCGACATCTACCGTCGGTAGTTTCTGGGCATTATGGAAGTTTTCAATATTCTTAACTGCCACCGCCATCGCCTGTTTCAGGTCGTCGCTCAGGCGTTCGCAGGCTGCGGCAATTTCCTCAGTAGTTACTTTCAGCGCGGTAACCGTGGTTTTATCAAACTTCGCGCTGTATTCCCGTAAGGCGTCATCGCCGCGAGTTTTCACGTTATCTAAAATTTCACGGACGGTACGGGTGATGCTTTCAGAGGCGGAGATCGCCGGGCGCATTAACAGTTGGCGTTTTTGCTCCGCAGTACAGCTATTCCAGTCAATGATTGTGTTAAAGCTCATGGCTATTACTCCATCATCTTCTCAATTGGCAGAACCAGAATCGAGCTGGCGCCCAGTTCCTTCAGTTTTTCCATGGTTTCCCAGAACAGGGTTTCGCTACTGACCATGTGCATTGCTACGCGCTGTTGGTCACCCGCCAGCGGCAGAATTGTTGGGCGTTCTGCGCCAGGTAGCAGGGCGATGACATCATCCAGACGTTCGGTCGGTGCGTGCATCATGATGTATTTCGATTCGCGCGCCTGGATCACGCCCTGAATACGGGTTAGCAGTTTGTCGATCAGTTGCTGTTTGGATTCTTCCATTTCGCCATCGCGCTGGATCAGGCAGGCCTTCGAGCGGTAGATAACTTCGACTTCGCGCAGGCCGTTGGCTTCCAGCGTGGCGCCGGTGGAAACCAGATCGCAAATCGCATCCGCCAGTCCGGCGCGCGGAGCCACTTCGACAGAACCGTTCAGTAAGCAGGATTTAAAAGAGATACCTTTCTGGTCGAGATAACGTTTGAGCAGGTGAGGATAAGAGGTGGCAATACGTTTACCGTTTAAGGAGAGCGGGCCGTCCCAGGCTTCATCAACCGGCGTTGCCAGCGAAAGGCGGCAGCCGCCGAAATCCAGACGACGCAGGG
>NZ_AEJZ01000036.1:0-4246 GCF_000208525.1 Escherichia sp. TW14182 | reverse complement strand
GCCTTATCCGGCCTAAATTAGCCAACAGATTCACGCTTGTAGGTCTGATAAGCGAAGCGCATCAGGCAATTGGGACCGGCAACGGTTTCAGAGATCAATGGCCCATTCGGCATGAAACAAAATCACCGCTGTGCCAGAAATGGTGACTTTCTCCGGTTGGTTGTCCCGAATAGTCACTGTCACATCAATCACGCCGTCACGCCCCAGAGCTCGTCCCTGATGGCCTTTAACACGCAACACGTTGCCATCGTGGGGCAATACGTTGTGATGCACTAACCATGCGCCCATTGGGCCATTGGCATTGCCGGTCACCGGATCTTCCACAATACCAATCGCAGGCGAGAACATGCGACCATCGGTTTCATTTTTGCCTGGGCGGATCTGGAAGGGGAAGAAACCATTGCAGCCAATCTGTTTACTGATAGCGGTCAGCGCAGCAAGGTCAGGCGAAAGGGCATCGATATCCACTTCTGGTTTCAACGGGATCATCACTTTTGAGTGTCCTGTTGTTGCCACCTGAATTGGCAAGCCTGGCAGAATATCGTCCTCAGTGAGATGAAGCGCGTTGATAATTGCCGCGCGAGCTCCACCTTCCAGCGGCGGTTCAAAGCCCGGCGTGCCTTGCTCCAGAGAAATACGATAATCACCGTTTTGTTTTTCGATAGTGACACGGTGCTTTCCCGCCAACGATGTTTGCCAGACGGTGCAATTTCCCAAACCCAATACCTTTGAACGTACATAGTGCGCTGCTACCGTCGCGTGACCGCAAATTGGCACTTCAACCATTGGCGTAAAGTAGCGAATGTGTACATCGCTGTCGTCACTGCGCAGCAGAAAAGCCGTTTCCGAATGGCCTAACTCGCGGGCGATAAGTTGCATTTGCGCTTCGCTAAGATTATCGGCAGGGAATACAACACCGGCAGAATTGCCGCGAAACGGTTGAGAGGTAAAAGCATCGACGTGGTAAATCTGCGTTTTCATTACTGTTCTCCTGTGGCTGGAGAACTATCATAGCCTGCAATCGGCCGGAGAGCGAAAGGCTATCCGGCCGGCATGAGAATTATCGCCGTGAGCGCACAATCTGATACCTGCGGGTAAAGTACTCAAACGGTGCGCTCCATACATGCACCAGTCGGGTGAACGGGAAGAGCAGGAAGATGGTCATTCCCAACACCAGATGAACGCGGAAGATATAAGCTACGCCATCAAGATGCGTCGATGCGCCGCCCTGGAAAGTGACGATGCTTTGCGCCCATCCCACCAGCTTCATCATTTCACTGCCGTCCGGATGTTGTGCTGAAAAGGGAATGGTGGTTAACCCAAGAATGCACTGAATTAACAAAATGGCGAGGATCAGGATATCCGCACCAGAAGACGTCGCCCTGATACGCGGATTTGTTAAACGACGCACCAGCAGCCCCGCACCGCCAATCAGCGTCAACACCCCGCAAATACCGCCGAGGATCATCGCCATCTGCTGTTTTACCGCCACCGGAAGGAACCACGCGTACATCCAGTGCGGCGTTAACATGCCGAACAGATGACCGAAGAAGATCCCCAGAATACCGATATGGAACAAGTTCGACCACAGCACCATTCCGCGTTTATCCAACATCTGGCTTGAGGAGGCACGCCAGGTGTACTGCCCGTAATCGTAGCGCAACCAGCTTCCGAGGATAAAAACCGTGCCACACAAGTACGGGTAGATATCGTAAAAAAAGACGTTCAGATACTGAATCATTTCCCACCTCCCGCACTGATGTCCACATACTGCGGTGCGACATCCTGACTAAAGCGTCGCTGATATTGATTAAGCGGCGAGCTGTCACACGCCGTGGCGTTATCTTCAATAAACTTCACCTGTTCCTCTTCCCACACCGCATCCAGTGCCTGACGGGTGTCGTCGCGCTCCTCGCTGCGTATCTGTTTTGTGACACTGTCACTTGAGAGTGTACTTCCCGCCAGATGCAGCAGGGCGTCAAACAACGGATACCATGGCGCCTCACGTTGTTTTAAGCGCCCGCCGAGCAGGGCGAGGATTGGCGCAACGTTGAGCAAACCTTCTTTAGCCTGGGTGTCGGGTAGCACACTTAAATACTCCAGATACAAAGGCAGATAATCAGGCAACTCGCGACAATTTAGTTGCAGGCCGACTTTTTCATACTCCGCCAGCAGATCCACCATTGCCTGACCGCGATCGCGTGACTCGGCATGAACATGTTCAAATAGCAGCAGCGAAGTGGTGCGTCCACGGTCAAACACTTCACACCATTCAGCCTGTTTATCCAGCAGCGGCGCATTAAGCAGGTCGCAGGTGAAATCGGTGAGCATCGGCGCGTCGTGGCGAATCAGCGCCAGCGCGTCGTCTTTGTTCTCCCATAGCAGCTCGTCCGGATACTCCATCAACAAGCCGATCACTTTGAGGATTTGCATTATTCGCCCTCCGCTTTATTGCGTACTTCGGTAATGTCGATGGCATCGATTCGGCTACTGTTGAACAGATTGAATTTAGTATCAGAGCCGTGGCAACCGTCGCCAAAAGTAAAGCCGCAGCCGTTGCGTTCACCGAAGGCGTCTCCCGCCATTTCCCGATGACTGGTCGGAATGACAAACCGATCTTCATAGTTGGCGATAGCGAGATAGCGATACATATCTTCCACCTGGGCGACGCTCAGCCCGACTTCGTCGATCGCGCGGGTATCAGTTACACCTTCTACGGTTTGCGAACGCATATAGTGGCGCATTGCCATCATCCGTTTCAGCGCCCGCAGTACAGGACCGGTATCGCCCGCACTCAACATATTGGCGAGGTATTGCACCGGAATACGCAGGCTTTCGATGGCGGGAAGTACGCCTTCGCTTTTGGGCAGTCCGCCCGCGTCGGCGTAAGACTGAATCGGCGACAGCGGCGGCACGTACCAGACCATCGGCAGGGTGCGATATTCCGGGTGCAACGGTAGCGCCAGTTTCCAGTCCATTGCCATTTTGTAAACCGGTGAACGCTGGGCTGCCTCAATCACGTTTTGCGGGATACCTTGTTTCAGGGCTTCTTCGATCACTGATGGATCGTGCGGATCGAGGAACACTTCGCACTGGCGTTCATAGAGATCAACTTCGCGCTCGGTGCTCGCCGCTTCCTCGATGCGGTCGGCGTCGTAGAGCAGTACACCAAGATAACGAATGCGACCCACGCAGGTTTCGGAGCAGACCGTTGGCTGACCGGACTCAATTCGCGGATAACAGAAGATGCATTTTTCCGACTTGCCGCTTTTCCAGTTGAAGTAGATTTTTTTGTACGGACAACCGCTAATGCACAAGCGCCAGCCACGACATTTATCCTGATCGATCAGCACAATGCCGTCTTCTTCGCGTTTGTAGATAGCGCCGCTGGGGCAGGTCGCCACGCAGCTGGGGTTGAGGCAGTGTTCGCAAAGGCGCGGCAGGTACATCATGAAAGTGTTTTCAAACTGACCGTACATCTCCTTTTGCATGGCTTCGAAGTTGCGGTCGCGGGCGCGTTTTTCAAACTCGCCGCCCAGCAATTCTTCCCAGTTTGGCCCCCAGATCACTTTGTCCATCCGTTTGCCGTCAATCAGCGAACGTGGGCGGGCAGTGGGAATGTGTTTACCTTCCGGCGCGCTATGCAAATGTTCGTAGTCGAAGGTGAAAGGTTCGTAGTAGTCGTCAATCTGCGGTATCACCGGGTTGGCGAAGATTTTAGTTATTACGCCCATCTTGCTGCCCAGGCGCGGGCGGATCTTGCCATTCACATCACGTACCCAGCCGCCTTGCCACTCTTCCTGATCTTCCCAGTTTTTCGGATAACCAATGCCCGGTTTGGTTTCGACGTTGTTAAACCATGCGTACTCCATGCCTTCGCGCCCGGTCCAGACGTTTTTACAGGTCACCGAACAGGTGTGGCAGCCGATACATTTATCGAGGTTAAGCACCATGCCGACTTGCGAACGTATTTTCATTTTTTCGCCTCCTGTACCTGATCGCGACCTTCATCGTCCAGCCAGTTAACGTTTTTCATCTTACGGATCATGATGAACTCATCGCGGTTCGAGCCGACGGTGCCGTAGTAGTTAAAGCCCCAGGCCAGTTGCGCGTAACCGCCAATCATATGCGTCGGCTTCGGGCAAACGCGGGTGACTGAGTTGTGAATACCGCCGCGCATTCCGGTCACTTCTGAACCGGGGATATTCATAATGCGTTTATATGAACACATCCCGTTTGCAAGGCA